>CAYLSP010000020.1:7266-11728 GCA_964385935.1 uncultured Defluviitaleaceae bacterium | reverse complement strand
CGGTTTATTCAGCATCAAAGCTGGCCGCTGAAGAATTTCCTGAATTTGACGTTTCTCTGCGTTCGGCGGTGTCTATTGGGCGGCGGCTTCAAGACCCTCTGGCCGAGCTTGTTAAAATTGACCCCAAAAGCATCGGGGTTGGTCAGTATCAGCATGATATGAACCAAAAACGCTTAAACGAATGTTTGGGCGGCGTTGTGGAGGACTGTGTAAACTCAGTTGGAGTGGATTTAAATACCGCTTCACCGGCACTTTTGTCCTATGTCTCAGGAATCAGCTCAGCAATCGCTAAAAACATTCTTGAATACCGTGAAGAAAACGGAAGATTCTCTAACAGAGAAGAGCTTAAAAAAGTCAAAAAGTTAGGACCTAAAGCTTTTGAACAATGCGCGGGCTTTCTGCGTGTTTTAGACGGAAAAAATCCTCTTGACAACACTGGCGTTCACCCAGAATCCTATACTGCTGCTGAAAAGCTTTTAAAGCACCTGAGCCTGTCTCTCGAGGACGTGGCGCAAAAGCGTGTTAATATAGGAAAACTTGTGGATATTGAGAATACGGCGAAAGCCCTTAACGTGGGAATCCCTACATTGACGGATATAATAAAAGAACTTGAAAAGCCGGGGCGTGACCCACGCGAAGAAATGCCTAAGCCAGTTCTTAGGTCTGATATCCTGTCCATGGACGATTTAACCGAAGGCATGGAATTATCGGGAACAGTTCGGAACATAATAGATTTCGGGGTCTTTGTGGATATCGGCGTTCATCAGGACGGCCTTGTCCATATATCCCAGATTTCTGATAAATTTATTAAGCATCCTCTTGAAGCCGTCAGTATCGGAGACATTGTAAAAGTTTCGGTGCTGTCAGTGGATGTTGCAAAGAAAAGAATCTCCCTTTCCATGAAAGGACTAAACAATAATTCTAATAAGAAAGAGCGGTCGAACAAGTGATTGACACTATACGGATTTTGTTTGTGGCGGCTATGACAATAATCGCCTTTATCCCGGGGGTTTCAAAAACACTAAACGGCGCGGGGATAGATAAAACAGATTTAAATATAGTCAGACTTGCTTTTTTGTTAACGTTTATATCTGATATTTTTATATTGGTTCTTTCAATGAATTTTGTTGCGGTATCTTTCTTTTGCTTTGTACATGTGATTTATTTTTACAGGCATATGCGTATTCTTAAAAAACCTGTTTTAGGAATGGTTCTCTTAGCTTTTGCCGGTTTGTCCGTACTTCTTATAAATATTTTTTACAGAAATTTATATTTGGTTTCGGGGGTTTATGCGGTTTGTCTTATTCCGGCGACTGTTTCTTCGTGGTTTGTTCTAAAGGCAGATACGGAAGTTTACAAGATAAACAGCTTTATGATGTTTTTAGGTATGGCATGTTTTTTCGTCTGTGATGTCTTTATAGCCGTCTATAATTTGACGGCGGGGCTTGTTTCTGAAATGGCCTTGCATCTGGCTTGGATATTCTATGTTCCGGCACTCATACTTCTGGCTCTTAGCCCCAAAAAATGGCGGAGTTTTTCTATGAGGTAGTTCCAATTTATGATTAATGGGGAGAATTTTAATGTATATTATCGCTATTGCGGCAACGGTAGTTCTTATTCTGATTGACCAGATAACAAAATATTTAGCAACGGCGCATCTAAAGCCAATTGGTCGATTTCCTCTAATTGACGGGGTTTTCGAGCTTTTTTACACCACTAACGACGGCGCGGCTTTCAGCATTCTGAGGGGATTTCGTTGGGGCTTTGTGATACTTGCTGCCCTGATTCTGGCTCTCATAGTCTATTATTTCCTAAAGCTTCCTAGGACAAAGGTTTATAACAAAATAAGAATATGCCTTGTCCTTATTTGCGGCGGAGCTATAGGAAATACGATTGACAGAGCGTTTCATGGTGAAGTGGTTGACTTTTTCTATTTCAGCCTCATTGATTTTGCCGTTTTTAATATGGCGGACGTTTTTGTCGTTTGCGGCTGTATAGGTTTAAGTGCGCTTCTTCTGTTTTCTCAAAAGGGAAACGTTGTTAAAAAGGACGTGGAAAATTCATGAACATAACCTTGACCGCCGATTCTGAAAGCGAGGGAATGAGGGCTGATAAATTTTTGACTGAATGTGACGAACTTTCGGACTTTTCTAGAAGCAGGATTCAGAAAATCATTACGGAGTCGGGAGTTAGGGTTAAAAATCAGCCCATAAATAAAAGCTACCGGTTGAAAGCCGGGGACGAAATAGAGATAGAAATTCCCGAGCTTGTTGAACCAGAAATTCTGCCTCAGGATATACCTCTTGATATTTTATTTGAGGACGATTATGTTATTGTTATAAATAAGCCAAAAGGAATGGTTGCTCATCCTGCTGCCGGACACTTTGAGGGGACTCTGGTAAACGGACTGATGTATCATTGCAAAGGCTCTCTTTCCGGCATAAACGGAGTAATGCGCCCCGGAATTGTGCATAGAATAGATAAGGACACTTCGGGAGTAATTGTCGCCGCAAAAAACGACATGGCTCACGTAAAGCTGTCGGCTCAGCTAGCGGCTCATTCAATGAAGCGCATTTATGACGCTTTAGTGTTTGGTAAATTAAAGCAGCAAAGCGGAACTGTCGATAAAAATATTGGGCGCAGCGAAAAAGACAGAAAAAAAATGGCCGTTATGCAAAGCGGCGGAAGACGCGCCGTAACTCATTATGAACTAGAAAAGGAGTTCGACGGTTTCTGCCATGTGAAGCTTAAATTAGAAACTGGACGAACCCACCAGATAAGAGTTCATATGGCCAGCATAAATCACCCTGTTCTGGGGGATACGGTTTATGGCAATGCCAACAGTAATAGATTATTTAAAAGACTAGATGGTCAGGCTCTTCACGCAAGTATATTAGGGTTCATTCACCCCAAAACAGATAAGTATATGGAATTTTCGTCAAATCTACCAGAATATTTTGTTAATATAATATCTTAATTTTACAAATTAGGGGTTTGACTTTTTAATAATATGAATTTAGAATATAATATACAATTTTGTCGAAGTACTATATAATGTGAACGTTAGGCAAATCGCTTTGGAGAGTGACTGTATGGATATTGAAAGCATGTATATTGAATATTTCCCAAAAATATACAACTATGTTTTTTTTAAGATACTCCATAAAGAGCAGACCGAAGAGATTGTAAGTATAGTATTTTTGAAAGTCATAGAAAAAATAGATATTTTTGACGAAACAAAAGCGTCCTTTGCCACGTGGATTTACAGGATTGCGCAAAACAGCCTAATCGATTATTACAGAACCAGAAGAGATCAAGTCCCAATTGATGAAAACAAAGATGTCCTTCCTCCCGTTGATTTTAAAGGGGAGATGGAGCTTATTAAAAACGAAACAAGAAAAGAAGTTTATAAAGCCCTATGCGAACTGGACGCTAAAACCAGAGAAATAATTTCCATGAGATATTTCGGCGAAATGACGGTCAGGGAAATATCAAAAGCCCTTTCTATGAATGAAAGCACCGTTTCCTCTGTACATGTAAGAGGACTTAAAAAGCTTAAATCGCTTCTTGGTAAAGATTATTTTATTTGAGCTGTTTTCACTTTTCCAGCGTATGATTATATGTGAATGGGAATCGAGGTGTTTTTTATGGCAAAACCCTTGGCTGTTGATTTTTCGCAGGAATCAGACATAAAAGAAAAATTGTTTTCTGATATGATGTCAAAATATAACGAATTGCAAAAAAAAGAATCCGCGCCCAAAAGGGAAGCGATATCTTTTGAAGATTTGATTCCTCAGAAAAGACAGGTAAAAACACTTTCGCCTGTCGATAACAAAGAAAAAACAATTAAACCGCCTACAAAATAATTATTTGAAAATTAAATAGAAGATAACGCTCATGGCATTACTGGTCATATGCGCCATTATTGATGTTATGACGGATTTTGACTTTATGAAAAGTATTCCGTAATAAATGGAGATCAGAAACGCCATGAGCATCCAGCCCGGTGAGGACGGATGCATTATTCCGAATATTAGACCATGAATTATTATGGATGCGGTTACATGGACATTGTCCTTTAACCTGCCTAACATCAGGCTCCTGAATATGAATTCCTCTGCTATGGGCCCTAATATGACCAGCGACAAAATATCAAGATATAAATTTCCGGTCAGAAAATTAACGTCATTCACTGCCTGAAACCATGAGGGCAAAACAAACTGAACCGACTGAATTAATAGAGTTACCGCAACAGTCAGCGGTATAACAGCAATAATATATAAAACTCTAGGTTTTCTCATATAAAGCCTTTCCGCTAACTTATGTTTTCTCACAATGACTAATGCTACGGCGGCGGCTATTACTGCTAATTGTGACAGAATGGTTGTTCACGTTTCACAAATACCTAATATATTTGAAAAAATATATTTGAGGTTAAAGTTTTTATTTATATTTAGTTTGT
>CAYLSP010000020.1:0-7256 GCA_964385935.1 uncultured Defluviitaleaceae bacterium | reverse complement strand
AAAAAAGCGTTGCTACTAAAGTGGCGGCGATCATTAAAAAAACGAAAAAGAATGAGGCTAATACGGCCATTACTACCATTCCGAGTTTTTTACCTTTCATAAAATCGACCTCTTGATATGACTTTAAGTAAATTAAAATTTAATAAATTATAACATAATATCCCTGTGTTTTAAAGCTAGTCACAGCCATTTTAAAAGAAATTCTATTTAGGAGAGAGGGATTCAATGTCATATTTCGATGTACCTGAGCATTGGGAAGCGTGGCTTTTAGAGCTTCAAGAATTAAAAGCTCTAAGAGAACGCAACAAGAAACAAAATGATGCCCAGAATGATAGCCCCCCGAACCAAGGCACAGAATATCACGGACCCAATGACACTGGGAAGTTAGAAACTGTTGAATCCAAGAAAAAAAACATCCCTGACGACTGGAAGCTCAGAAGCAAGGGTATATATGACCAATCCGACCATATTCCTCATGATGATGAATATTATTTTAATGTAAAAAAACGGGCGCGGATAGAAGATGTTCTCTATGACGACGGTCTTGATTTAGTTGGAGGCTTCAGCAGTGTGTTAGATATACCAATTGACCAGGATATGCTTCAAGACGACGATTTGGCTGAACCCATTAATGAGGACTGGAATCTCAGCTATGATGAGCAAGATTCCAATTTTGACCTGGAGAAAGCGGCAAACACTTTGACGATTCAGGATATTCAAAATATGGGGACTTTGGCCGACCCTGAACTTCTTTTGGAGGAATCAGACCTTGACGAAGACTATGAGGAAGATTTTATAGGGGAGATCGACGTAAACTCTATCCTCAGTGACGATGACTAATAACCTTATGTTACAGTTTAGATATAAAATTCAACAAGGGGTGAAGATATGAAAAATGCCGCTTTAAGAGTTTTGGGCATTATTTTAGGTCTATGCGGACTGATTGTAATTTTCGGATATACAGTCAACATCATAATGATGAACGGATTCGGAATTGTAAGGGGAGAATACCATCTTCTCTGGGATCCCACTCTTTTCTCCAATCTTAATACATACATATATGGAGCGGTTATATCGGCTGTTGCGGTTATTTGCTGGTTCGTTTTCGGAAATAATTCAGTCAGACGGCAGAAAGCCCTTCTTAAAAGCAGGGCAAAAGCTGTGGACAGTTCTCTTGAAAATGCCCGCTTTTTAACAGAAAAGGAAAGAGACGATATCTTCCCTATAACAGACTATGACATCCTTCCGAAATCTAAAAAAGACGGCGTTCCTGTCAGAGCCGAATTAAAAGGCAAAAAGCTGTCCGTGAACCTTGCTTCACCAATGCACGGTCTTATAATCGGCGCAACAGGCTCAGGAAAAACCACCACGTTCATTAATCCAATGGTTCAGATTCTTGGAGAAGCGGGCGCAGGTTCTTCAATGATTCTAACTGACCCTAAGGGCGAGCTTTTCCAGATGCACAGCGAAAAACTCCAGAAAAAAGGCTATAACGTTATGGTTTTGGACCTACGCGACCCCTATTCGTCATATAGATGGAATCCCCTTGAATCCATGTATGAAATGTATCAGGAATATGTTAAAACAGGGGAGGGGATTTACAGAAGGACAGACGGAGTGAGAGAATCCGGCCTTGAAATCGTTGACCCTATTGAAGTCTATGAAGAAGTCTGGTACGAATACGACGGAAAGGCACATGCTGACGGAAAGAAGCTTTATACCGAAATAAAAGTGGCTAAGCAAAAAATTTATGACGAGATGTATGAGGATTTAAACGACCTTGTTGGCGTTATGTGTCCCATAGAATCAAAGGACGACCCTGTTTGGGAAAAGGGCGCCCGCTCAGTCATTATGGCCACTTTAATTGCCATGCTTGAAGATTCTGAAAATCCAGATTTAGGCATGACGAAAGAGAAATTCAATTTCTATAATTTAAGCAAAGCAATCGGTAATTCTGAAAACAACTTTGAAGTGCTAAAAAATTACTTTGCCGGAAGAAGCAAGCTTTCTAAAGCAGTTTCGCTGAGCCGTCAGGTGCTTTCAGCGGCAGACACAACCCTTTCCAGCTATATGTCAATTGCCTTTGACAAGCTGTCGCTTTTTAATGACGAAGGAATTTGCGCACTTACATCAGCAACGGACATTGACCCCAACGTTTTCGCCGACAAGCCGTCAGCCCTTTTCATGAAAATACCTGATGAAAAAGACACAAGGCATGGCTTGGCCGCCGTGTTCATATTGAGTATTTATAAAGCGCTTATTAAAAAGGCCTCATCAAGAGAAGATTTATCCCTTCCTCGAAACGTCTACTTCATTCTGGACGAATTCGGAAACATGCCTAAAATTGATAAATTCGACAAAATGATTACGGTTGGGCGTTCGCGTAAAATCTGGTTCAACATGGTGGTTCAGTCCTATGCCCAGCTTAATAACGTCTATGGCGACACCGTTGCCGATATTGTTAAGTCAAATTGCGGCATAAAGATGTTTATTGGTTCAAACGATATAGAAACATGTAAGGAATTCTCAGAACTCTGCGGCAATATGACCGTTTCAACAAGCAGCGTTTCGGCTCAGACGAACGATAAAACAGGCTCTCTTAACGTTTCACAGTCCTTGCAGACAAGACCGCTTATCTATCCGTCTGAGCTTCAAAAACTCAATAATAAATATGACACAGGAAACGCCATTATAGTTTCATTCGGTAATCACCCGCTTAAAACAAGATTTACCCCAAGCTATAAATGCCCGCTCTATAAGTTCGGCACAATGGACTTAACTGAAATACGAAGCAACGTATTTATCGGTGAAGAAGTTTTCTATGACCTTGATGAAAGAAATTCTATGATTTTATCGGCGGCAGGAGGTGAGGCTTAATATGAAAAAACTATTTGTATCATTTTTTGTCATATTAGTCCTGTCTCTGTTTCCGTTTTCGGCTTTTGCAGACGAAATTGACCTAACCCCAACTCCAACACCGCTACCACAAGCCACCAACAAGCTGACGGTTATAACCCCCCCAACAGTTACGGACATTGTGTTTGGGCAGACGGTTTCGTCCAGCGTTTTTCTCGATAACGGCATTGTTAAAAACTCTTTGGGAGAAGAAATTTTCGGCGGTTGGGCATGGCAGTCCCCAAACGCCCCATCAGGCACAGGGCAATCCGTTACGTCTATAGCGGTTTTCACGCCCTTTGACTCTAAATACAATCCAGTATTGCAGAACATAACAATAAAAGTGAATCCTGCGGATGCGCCTTCTGTAAGCCTTACAAGCTTTCAGACAGGAAATGTCAGGAGGGAAGGAGCGGGTTATGCTCTGACAGTTCCCGCCGAAACTACATCCGTGACCTTTTCTGTTGTGTCCTCTGGGATTTTAGCGAACGGCGTTCTAAATTACAGGCTAGAAGTTGCCGCGTTACAGAACCCCGCCGTTACCGCCACCACAGCAGGAAGGGATACGCCCCTTAAAAACGGAGAAATATTGGTTACTCTTTCTCTTAACCCCAACGAGGAGGATTTAGACAGAGAAAGCAGTGTCCATTTTATATTTTCACAACCCTCGAACAGCTATTCCAGCATACCTGATTCATTTACCCTGAGAGTTATTCAGGAAAAGAGCCCCTATGCAAAGGCGAATTTAGCAGCTGAACTGCTTGTGCCAATTGTCCAGAGCACTAATGAAATGCCTTCTGTTAACGTATACGGTAACGAGGTTCAGCTTACATATAACAGCGTGGCTGCTACAATCCTTACAGGAAGCGCTTTTGGTTTTACTCTCATAATACCTGACTACAGGATTTTGTCGGCAAACACCCCCTATACGGTAAAGGGCTTTAAGGTTCAGATAGACGGAGTTGAAAACAGCTCAGAGATATCGGCGGTTATACCGGGTATTCAGGTCAACCATATCCTACAGCAGTTAGTCAATAACTTAGCCGCGGATACCATCCAGTATTTATATTATGGAGAGGATGGCGCGATTAAAGAGGGAGAACCAGTAAAGCTTGTCCACGACTCCCTGAAATCTAATTCAAGCGACGACATTAAGTTTGTGGTTGATGAGGAAGGATTTACCGTATCAGACAATTCAAAACTTAGTTTGACAGCGGACTATAACGCGCTTTTGTCAAGAGCCGGAAAAGACTTTAAAATAAACGGTTATATAGAGTATAAGGGTATCCGTTCAGACCCAATGCCCCTTTCATTTAATATAACCTCAATGACCTATTTCCCCTATTTCTCCCTTATGGAACCGGCGGAGGGCATAGAAGACGAAGAACCAGGAACGGATATTTTTGAAGGACGCCCCTCAGGCTCATACGGCTCAAAGACTTTGGCTTATCAGTCATACGACCCCACCACAAACAGATTTCTCCACCTCACCAGCTTTGGTACGTTCTTTACGAACATACCTTATGGTTATATATCCAACAGCGATGTTATGCTGATATTTGATGAAAAAGTTTCTGTTATACTCTATAAAAACGGGGAGATAACCGATTACAGCTCAAACCAGAGAATAAGCGAAAGCGGCTCTTATAAAGCGGTATTTATCCCTAACCCGGAAGCCACAACGGGAAACCTTTCAGAAAATATGGATCCTGCCAACAATCTGGAAATGCTGGGTAAGCTTTTGACAGAGACGACGGACTCAGTAAGCTTTGACTTTGAGATTTCGAACATTCCGTCAAACAGGCATTATTACTTTTATGCCCCCATGGGCTTTGAAATAGAAAGCATTAAGTTCGAGGAAAAGGAAATTCCTATTAACTCAAAATTCTATTTTAAATCTGAAAGAGAAGGAACTTATGAAGTTCAGCTTTTACATAAGGAAGAAGAAAACCTAAGACTGACATCAAGATTTACTTTTGACAAGACACCGCCGGAACTGGAGCTTATAGGAGTTCAGAACGGGCAGACCACCTATGACACAGTTTTCATGAATTTCGCGGACACAGAATCCCATTCCACGTATGAATGTACCTATGAGAACGCGCCCTTTAACTACACTTCGACAAAAGGCTTTTCTGAGCCGGGAATATACAGAATAACCTATACGGATCAGGCGGGAAATTCATCTTATTACGTCTTCAAGATTAATTATTCCCTTAACGTTTCGGGCATAGGTGTACTTGTAACTGCCGTGTTAGTGACAGGCGGTCTTGGCGGATATCTGTATTATGAAAGAAAGAACCTGAGAGTAAGGTAATGAGCTATTAACTCCCCAATTTCGTATTAAAAAACTAAGAGAGAGAGGGAGTTATATATAAGAATCTGTCCTGGGTATATAAGAAAAAATTCTTAGGGCGGATTCTAAGACTAAAATCATAATTAATGGAGGAGATTATTATGTTGCAGCTTTTTTCACTTTTACCAACAAATGTTTATAATGCCTTTGCAAGTGTAGCTTTTGGAACTATGATGCCTTTCAGCACTACAACAGCAAAAGGTCCAGATTTTACAGGAGTTGTATCACCAGTAGTGGGTATCTTAAACACTATCTTCACAGCAGCTATTCCTATCGTAGGTGCGGTCGGTGCGATTTACTGTATCATATTGGGTCTTAAACTTGCTAAAGCAGACGAACAACAGGAAAGAGATAAAGCAAAACATGCTCTTAAAAACGCCATTATCGGTTTCGTTGCTATTTTCGTTCTTGTTGTTGTTATGAGATTAGCGATCCCTGTTCTTTCACAGTGGATGGAAACCTCTGCTCCTACTAAATAATCAATATTGTTTTTACAGGCTTCCCGGTTGCTTCCGGGGGGCTTCTTCAAAAGAACGTCTAAATTCTGTTTAGGCGTTGTTTTGAGAAAGCCTATACATTCTTTTACGTTAAAGAGAGAGGGTTGATGAAATGCAGTTTCTGAGCTTTTTGCCAATGGGTATTATTCAGTGGATAGCGGACGCTATAGGATGGGTTTTTGAAAAAATTCTGGGTCCCATTTTGACCGTGGTTTTCACTGCTGTAGTCGAGCCTGCACTAATGATCGTTATGCAGGTCATGGGCATTATCATGCATTTCTATTACTATACAATGCTTGTAGGAATTCTTCTAATCCTTGACGCATTGGAATATGTCTTTGATATATTTGCGGGCATAAGGGACGTTCAATATGTAGCCTCAGCCGGTGGAGCTATGCAGAAAGATTCTCTTTTAATGGCCATTATGAACCAAAGTACTGTCAGCAGAGTTTTTACTACAATAACCCTTATTGCATTCGCACTATGTTTCGGTTTCACTATTTTTTCAGTTATGCGATCCTCCATGGATTTAGACGGGCGGCGTCCTGTGGGGAAAGTTTTGGGGGACGCATTCAAGGCCTGTCTTACCTTCCTATTAGTTCCCTTTGTTTGCATTTCAGGCATATACCTTTCTGGTCAGGTTTTAAAATCTGTTGAACAATCCATTTCTGCATCAAGCACAGAGGGAAAAGCGTCCATTGGGGGGCTTATTTTCTCTGCCGTTGCACAGCCCGCCTCTTATAGCACTCAGGTAAGAATGTTTACAGGGGCATTCGGCGTTGAGACGAACCCTGCCGCGTTACAAGAACTAAAGAATAACCAAAATGCTATTGCAAAAAACCAGGCATACGCACTTTATACCAATGTATTGATGTTTTACAACCCTCTTGCCATACCGTATCATGTTGGTTTTGCCGTGGGTATATTTATGATAATAATCTTTATTATCTGTATATTGAATTTCATAAGGCGAATATTCGAGATAATGATACTATATCTGGCGTCCCCCCTATATGTCGCGTCTATACCGCTGGACGGCGGACAAAAGTTTGCCGCCTGGCGTGAAATGTTTATCTCGAAAATTATTATGGGATTTTCCACTGTTATTGCAATGAAAGTATACATACTTCTGGTTGGTATGGTAATGGACTATGACATCAGGTTTTTTGCTTTGGAAACAGGTCCTTTAACAGGAGGAGGAAGTATTGACTATCTTATAAAAATTATCTTTATAATGGGCGGCGCATACGCCGTATTCAAGTCTCATAACCTGTTAACCCAAATTGTAAACGTTAATGCCGCTGCCGCTGAAATGGAAGCGGGAGCATCTACAATGACAGTGATTTCGGATATGAAAGGTGCTGTAGGCAGTATCACAGGAGGAAAAATGCCCGGTGGAGGCGGCGGATACGTAGGTGGCTCTGCCGGAAGAATGGGTGGAGGTGGCAGTTCATGCGGTTCGGGTGGTACTTTAAGTTCTGGCTCGTCAGGGTCTCAGGGTTCCGCGT
>CAYLSP010000019.1:0-11739 GCA_964385935.1 uncultured Defluviitaleaceae bacterium | reverse complement strand
ACCCTCCTCCTGGTCATACCAGCCAGACGTCTGCCCTGTGCTTATAATCCGCTCAATGCGAACACTTTCACTTTTTGCAAGGACTGTGATGAGTTCCTCTGTAAGCGGGAGTGAAGGAAGATCAAATATGTTCATCTATACCACCTTCACATAAAACTTTCGGCTTCGTGGTCCATCAAACTCGCAAAAGTATATGCCCTGCCACGTTCCTAGAAGCAGACCGCCGTTTTTTATAATTATGGTTTGACTTGCGCCGACACAGCTTGATTTTAAATGGGCAGACGAATTACCTTCTGCATGTCTAAACTCAGCTCTGTCAGGGAATGCCTTGTTAAGTCCAAGAAGCATATCCCGGACTACATCAGGATCAGCGTTTTCGTTTAGGGTAATTCCTGCAGTGGTGTGAGGGCAGTAGATAACGCATAAACCGTCTGTGACGCCGCTTTTAAGTACAGCCTCACGCACTTTTGCAGTGATGTTGTAAAAGTTCTCGCGCTCAGTTTTAAGTGTATATTCGTAAACCATATAATCACTCACCAACTATCCACCGTTTATTTTTATTGTAAGATGGTGAAATTATATCATAAAAAATGACATTATTCAAACTGGAATTGATGAAGGGATTGTATTATATCAGGGTCAGTTGAAAGTGGCGCACGTGTACCATCCGAGCAGAAAGTACAAGGGTAAGCGCCAGTAATAACGAAAATTAATGCAAGTTCTCTTTTCAAGATATTCTCTTTAGAATCTTTGCAAATTAATTTCTATATTTCATCCTTGTCATTAAAAATCATGGGACTGTACCAGTTTAAGAACTGATAGCCATTGACAGCATCCTGATTTATTGACCATGTCATTAAGCCTCTTATAGCGTTTCCTTCCTCTCTAAGCCTATCTAAAGCCCATTGCACATCCTCAGGGTTCTCTACATATCCATTCAGGGCAGATTCAGGTGAAGCGGGCAGTCCGATAGCAAATTTATCAGCCGGTATTTTTATATAATCCTGAGTTCCTGTAACGATTGCATGTGTCAAGGTGTAAAGGAATTGCGCCTTGTGCCTATTATCATTTTGGGATAAGAACATGTTAAGCTCTTCTGACCATATGCCGTCTTCCCCTTGATTGTAATACTGAGGGAATATAATATCGTAATAGCCTTCCAAGCCCAAAACATAGGGTTTATAAGGCGCGTCCTCGCCCCTTAAAAAATGGAACTCCGGCGCCATTGTAATATAAAACTCCTTGCCCTTTTCTTTAAATTCGTCCTTTATTTGCCTTAAAGCCTCAGGAATAACTATTTGGTTTTGTCCCGCCGTAACGGATTCTCCTTCTAAATCAATGTCAACGCCTGAAAATCCATATGTGTCCACAACGCGGATTATCTCGTTTTTAAATTTTTCCTCGTCTTCTTTAAAAAGAGTAAACTGTTCAGATGCACCGCCCAATGAAATGACTACAATGCGTCCCTGTGATTTAAGCTTTTTTACTGCTGCCTTGAATTCCTCATCCGAAATGGAATATGCTTTAAATGTGGGAATTCCCTGCTCGTTTTTGCTGAAAAAAGCAATACAAACCACGTTATATTCAATGGGTATGGTTGCCAAATTAACTTCAGGCGGCCATTGAAACCAGTAGCCTGCTAATATATTATTTTCTTCTGTACCCTGCATTGCAGAAATGTGCTCAGGATGGTTTTGTGACGCTAAATACAACGGAAACATTAAAATTACCCCCTGTGTCGGTTTTAATATATAATATTCGGCTGTGGGTAAAATGATTAAAATTTGAATTGCACAAGTAACAAAATGGCAACTTGTATCATAGAATAAATTGTACATGCTTGGTATGTACTTTAAATATATGCTTAAAGGCTGCAGCCAAAAACAAACTAAAGAGAAAAAGGAAAATAATCCTATTTTTGCATGACTCCAATTAAAAAGAAAAAGGAGTGGTTCTTTTAAATGAGTAACAATTCTTTACAAGTGACACTTACCGGCGACACCACTGTGGCACCGGGAGCAAATGTACTATTTAATAATGTTATTTTTATGACAGGTAACATAAGTTACAATACTGTAACTGGCGTTATAACATTTAACGTTCCTGGGCAGTATGTTGTTAATTGGTGGGTTTCGACAGATTCCTCTACATCAACAAATGGTTCTAATTTTGCCCTCTCTACATCAGCTGGACAATTTGTACAGGGTGATTCCCCTGTTACATTAGGACAGGAATCAGGCGTGGCCCTTATTGACGTTCCAACAGCAGGAACAACAGCTCAACTTGTAAATTCAAGTAATGGTACAGCCACTTATTCCGCTATTGTTCCAGTACAAGCTAGCCTTGCAGTATTTGAAGATGACCTTGGCGCAACCGGCGCAACAGGTGCAACTGGTGCGACAGGCGCAACTGGTGCGACAGGCGCAACTGGAGACACGGGAGCAACTGGCGCAGCTGGCTTAGCTGGGGCAACCGGTGCAACCGGCGCAACAGGTGCAACTGGAGCAACTGGCACTACCGGCGCAACCGGCGCAACTGGTACTACCGGCGCAACTGGTGCAACAGGTACTACAGGATCAAGGGGCGCAACCGGAGCTATCGGCGCAACAGGTGCAACCGGGGCGACTGGCACAACAGGCGCAACCGGTGCAACCGGTACAACAGGTTTCACTGGGGCAACAGGCGCAACCGGTTCAACCGGCGCAACAGGGGCAACTGGCAGAACAGGGGCAACAGGCGTTGCAGGCGCAACAGGCGCAACTGGAGCCACCGCCCCGTTCCTATAATAAAACCTAGGGCGTGTTCGCACTAATGGAATGGCAAGATTTTCAAGCTTGATTTTTAGCCATTCTAGATAAAAGCGACGAAGAATAATAGAAAAATTATGCGAGGAGCTTATGACAAAGAATGGCGGAAAATCAGCAGATAAGATTGCCGTTAGCTTAGTGGGAACACGACCTATTCTAGCTTACTCTTCCGCCTTCTATAAGACTCAAATCGTGGGTATTGTTTTCCATGAAACTCATAATGAGTTTGTGCTGATCTTGGAAATTAAACAAAATATCAATTTGGCCGCCTTGATGCACATAGATTACATCTACCAAATCAACAACGGCACTACGGTTAAGTTCTTTGATACATTGGTATTTTAGGAAGGTCTGTAAATAAGGATTATCACAACTGATCCCTTCAGCCATTGTCTTCTGTTCCTCTTTTAGAGAAGTAATGGTGCTTTTTAGGGATTTAACTTGCTCATCATACTTTGATTTCAATCTGCGATAATCATCCTTTGTGATGTCGCCGCTTTTCCAGTCCTCATACAGAGAATCCTTTATGGCTGTTACCTTTGACAATTCCTTCTCGCGAGCCTTTTGGATGACTAATAGCCGCTGGGATTCGTTTCTGACCTTGGGGGTACGATTGATTTCCAGAGCAATATCCTTGAGAGAAGAAACTAGCTGAACCTGAATCTTAATTGCACACAATACGGCATCTTCCAGAATTTCTGCACGAATACTGTGTTTGCCGCAAGCTTTCTTTGACTTATCCCGATAGGTTCGGCATTGGTAATAGGTAGCTTTTACCTTGCTTCCTCCCTGAGACCGCACCATAGCTTTCTTGCAATCAGGGCATCTGACGAAACCCGAAAGAGTATTTAAGGTTTTTTGTCCCGGTGTCTGCCGCGTGTCTTTCTCTTGCAGCTTTTTGGCTGTATCAAACACTTCTTGTTCAATGATCGGGGCATGTGTATCTTTCACAATAAACCATTCTTCTTTCGGTGTGGCTATTTGCTTGTGTACCTTGTAGCTTTTAACACGATATTTGCCCTGTACCATGTGTCCCAGATACATCTGGTTAGATAAGATATTCCTAATGGTTCTTGGGTTCCACATAGAATCACTGTTATTTGAATTGGGGTTTTGATACTTTAGGCCCTGTTGCTTTTTGTAGGCGGAGGGATTGGGTATTCCTATTTCATTGAGCTTCCGGGCAATATTACCTTTGCTTACGCCGTCCTTTACATACCACTTAAAAATATCCCGAACCACTTGGGCGGCCTCTTCATCAATGATAAGGCAGTGCTTATTCTGTGGGGCTTTCATGTAGCCATAGGGTGCAAAAGCGCCGATAAAGTGGCCTTGTCTGCGCTTTTGGTTAAACACCCCACGAACCTTGATGGACGTCTGACGGCAGAAATCATCGTTAATAACATTCTGCATAGGTACGAGTATGCTGTTCATTTGTTCAGGGTATTTGTAGCTGTCCAGTGCTGGAAGTTCCAGAGAAATGAAGCGGACGTCATATTCAATAAAGAAGTTCTCAATGTGATAGGTTGCGTCAGTTATATTACGCGACAGTCTGGACAAGTCCTTAACAATAACGCAGTTTACTTTATGCTCTCGGATATCTGATCGCATACGCTGAAAATTATCGCGGTTCGTATCCGTACCTGTATAACCATCATCAATATAGATATCCACAAGCTCGTGCTTGTCCTCAAAGCCGGAAAGATATGCAAGAAGCCTTTCCTTTTGGTGTTTTACGCTATTGCTTACGTCGTTGCCATCCTCTCTTGACAGCCTTATATATAGGGCCACCTTCCAAAAGGGTTTTCCGTTTGGTAGAGAATTTATGATTTGATTCCTTCGCCCCATGATTCCTCCATTCCCTACATTATAAACTAGCTTTAAATTATAGATTGTTAAGCTCTTGAAAATGACTTTTTATTGCCTCGTCCAGTGTTTTGCCTTTGTCAGAAAATTGAACCCTTACAGGCGTATTTCCACAAAGGAAGCAGTAGGGGTTTTTTATCTGCTCTAAATACTGGAGCATTCGCTTTGCAATGGGAAGTGACGTGCTAATTTGAACCGACTTTATATCAACAAGTGTACTTCTATCAACTTTATCTATCTCCGTACGGCTCATTTCTTCCAAATTGGAAATATCAAGCACTTTCACCACTCCTATTAAAGATGATTTGGTAATAACAGCGTATGCAAAGCCGCATGTACGATATAACGCAAAAAATTATAGAGATTACCAATCCGGCAACAGACTTATCGGTAAAGTGAAAAGCGGCAAGCTCAACGCCTGCCGCTTTATCATATAGAGTTTATTTTGAATAAAACTTGAATAATATTGTTGCAAACTCAGCCCGGGTTGCATCACCTTTCGGATCAAAAGTGCCATCTTGTTTGCCACTAATTATGTTTGCTTTAAAGAGACTTTCAATTGCATCTTTTGCGTAGCCTGATATTTCGCCTTCGTCGCTAAAGCCTTTATATTCTCTTGTTTCATTGATGGTGGCCTTGGAGAAGTTGGCGTAACGTATAAGGATTGCTGATAGCTGTTCTCTTGTGATATTATCTTCCGGTCCGAACTTGCCGTCGCCGTAGCCAGAAACAATTCCGTTTGCAACTGCCCACTTCACTGCGTTGGCGTAATACTTACCTTCTGCTACATCTGAAAACTGGTTATCAGTGCCATTGGTGTCGGGGCTTTCTGCCATGCGATAAAGAATCGTAACCACCATGCCTCTTGTAATTGCCATATCCGGGCTAAATTCAGTTGCGCTTGTGCCTAGCATAAGACCATTTTTATTGACGAAAAGCACGTTATTATAGAACCAATCCCCCTCTTTAACGTCGGTGAAAGGATTTGTAATGCTGCCAAGAGGCGTTTCTTCGTCTGCAACGACGGTTTGTTGCGGAACGTCTTGAACCCACTTAGCGTACAACGTAAAGCTATTTGATACAGTTTTCTTGAAATCATATAAATTTGTAAGATTTATATCTGTATACCAGCCTGCGAACGTGAATCCCTTTTTAGTCGGCTTATCTGGTTCAGTCAATACACCATCTGTAGCTATATAAGCTTTTTTAACTTCACTGCCGCCATTGGATTCAAAGGTTATTGTATGGTATGTTGGTCCGCCACCACTACCTCCGCTGCCGCCACTTGGGCCATTACTTGGTGTAGAATTCGTTACTGTAACGGTTGCTTGACCGTATTTAGTACCGTCAAAAGTTGAGGTTGCTGTGACAATAAGCGTTTTCGCCGTTTCATTTTGAGAAATAGTCAGAAGGCCATTGTTGTCAATGTAAGAGATATTGCTGTCAACGGACCAATTAACTGTATTAGGTGCGCCACCCGCAGGATTGATTAATGCAGCAAATTGTTTTTTCTCACCTTTCTGTAAGCTCACCGTACTTGGGGTTACTGTAACGCTCTTAACTCCTTTGAATTGTGGATAAAAGTGGAATGAATAACCCAAATCAAGCCATGGATTCTGCTTCCAACCTAAAACGTTGTCTATGGAACCAATAAGGTTATAGCTACAATCAACGTACATAAGACTAGCGCAGTTTGATAAATCAAGTCCAGTCAGTTTATTGTCTGAGCAGTGAAGCTCCATCAGTTTATTGGACCTTGATAGATTAAGTTTTGTCAACTGATTTCCGTAGCAGTGAAGATTTATCAGTTCAGTATTGTTTGATAAATCAAGTTCTGTCAATTGATTGCCGTAGCAAGCAATCCACTTCAGCTTAGAATTATTTGATAAATCAAGTTTCGTCAACTGATTTTCGCCGCAATGAATCTCCACTAGGTTGTTATTTTTAGACAAATCAAGTTTCGTCAGCTGATTTCCATAGCAAGTAAGCCATATCAGTTGGGTATTATTTAATAAGTTAAGCTCCGTAAACTGATTTCCGGCGCAATGAAGTGACACCAGACCGTTATTTTTTGACAAATCAAGTTCCGTCAACTGATTTTCATAGCAAGAAAGCCATGTTAGTTGGGAATTATTTGATAAGTCAAGTCTAGTCAGCTTGTTTTCACCGCAATAAAGCTCATGCAGTCTCTTATTTTTAGACAAATCAAGTTTAGTCAATTGATTTTCATAGCAAGCAAGTGATAATAGTTCTGGATTATTTGATAAATCCAGTTCCGTCAGCTGATTCCCGTTGCATTCAATAATCGCCAATCTGTTATTTTTAGATAAATCGAGCTTTGTCAACTGATTCTCTCTACAAGAAAGTAATACCAGTTCTGAATTATTTGATAAATTCAATTCTGTCAGCTGGTTCTCTCCGCAATAAAGCCGCTCTAGTTTGCTTGTTTTAGACAAATCAAGTTTAGTCAATTGATTTCCGTAGCAATAAAGCTTTGTCAGTTCTTCATTATTCGATATATCCAGTTTCTTTAGCTGATTTTCATCGCATTCAAGAGCAGTCAGTTCGCTTAAATTAGACAAATCAAGTTCTGTCAACTGATTTCCGTAGCAATAAAGCTTTGTCAGCTCAGAATTATTTGATAAGTCCAGTTTCTTTAGCGGATTTCCACTGCATTCAAGAACACTTAGTCCACTTAAATTTGACAAATCAAGTTCTGTCAACAGGTTTCCGTAACAGGAAAGCAATGTAAGTTCTGAATTATTTGATATATCAAGTTTTGTTATCCGATTTCCACCGCATCTAAGCTGATCCAGTTTCCTTATGTTTGACAAATCCAGTTTTGTCAGTTGGTTTTCATAGCAAGCAAGCCACGTCAATTCCGAGTTATTTGATAAATCAAGTTGGGCTAATTGGTTGCCACTGCAGTTAAGCCACGTCAGTTCGGAATTTTTCGATATATCAAGTTTCGATAGTTGATTGTTAGAGCAATCAACCTGTGTCAGATTGTTAGCATTTGACAAATCAAGTTTTGTTAATCCACATTGTTCGCAAGAAAGTCCTTGCAGATTTCTGCTATTTGAAATATCAAGCTCTGTCAACGGATTGTTATTGCAAACAAGACCTATCAATTCATCATTGTTTGATAAATCAAGTTCTGTCAACTGATTTTGGTAGCAAACAAGCATTTCCAGATTTCTGTTGTTTGAAATATTCAGTTCTGTCAGCTGGTTTCCGCTGCAGTAAATTGATACAAGTTCAGTATTACTTGATACGTCAAGTTTAGTTAGACTGTTGTACTCGCATGAAAGCTTTTTAAGCCTAGTGTTTTTACTTAAATTAAGTTCCGTTAAGTAATTGTTATCGCACGAAAAGCCTTCAAGTAAAGTGTTTTCAGACAAGTCTAATTTTGTCAGCATGTTACCGCTGCAATAAAGCTCTTCTAAGTTTACAAAGTTTTCTATTCCCGACAAATCGGAAATACCCTTGTAGCTTATCCATAATGCAGATATAAACGCTACATCATAGTCGTATATCTGCCCGTCAGGTTTATTGATTTCTTGCCGAACGCAATTAAGGAAAGCTTCATCTTTAAACGAATCAGTTATGTCTTTTCCTGTTGGCGGCTCGCCGTTATATTGAGGATCAAACCGGAATGAATAATCCAGCTCAAGCCATGGATTTTGACGCCATCCTATGACATCGTCAATGGATTTCATATAATTATAATGGCATCTAACCCATTTAAGATTATTACAGCCGGTTATGTCAATTTTCGTTAGCCGGTTGTAGGCACAATCAAGACTTTCTAACAATTTATTGTTTGATAAATCCAGCTCAGTCAGCAGATTACTGTAGCACCACAACTCAATAAGCTCAGTGTTATAAGATAAATCCAGCTCAGTCAGTTTATTATTTACACACCATAAGGATAAGAGTATGGAGTTATTCGTCACGTCAAGTTCGGTTAAATAGTTATTATCAAGCCAAAGCTCTGTAAGGTCGGTATTATTGGTTACGTCAATTTCCGTTAAATAATTATAATCAAGCCAAAGCACAGAAAGTTCAGTATTTTTTGAAACATCAACTTCCTTCAGCTCATTAAAGCGGCAATCAAGATGGTAAAGTCCCGTAAAATATTCAATACCTGTAAGATCGCTTATTCCTCTATCATCTAGTCGAAGAACTCCTATTGATGAAAGAATTTCATATTCAAGATCGCTTAAAATGCTGCTTTCCCATCTTATACCATTATCATAATTATTTATCAGCCTAAGAACTTCGCGGCGGAAATTAGAGTCAGGGAACTCAAAACCGATCATTCCTGGAATTAGTTCAACCCAATTTGCATAAAGCGTTATGTCCTCGTATATTATAGTATCAATATCGAACGGAATGCTGCAGTTTTCATCAGTATACCATCCATCGAACGCATATCCGTCTCTAGTCGGCTGATATTGCAGCGAAATACTTTTTCCCGGTATAACGTATGTGGATTTTGATAAACCATCATAATTCAGGTCATATGTAACATAGCAAAGCTCATCAACCAATACGGCGGCGTAAGAGTTCACTATTCCGTGACCATAATACTTGTTCCATTCAAACGTATCCATTTTAGTAGCCGTTTTGCAAAGGATTTCTCTTAGTTCAAGCGGTGTTAAGTCTGGGTTAAGTGACTTAACGAGAGCGGCAACACCGGCCACGTTTGGCGATGCCATGGATGTACCTGTCTTATATGTATACCCTCCGCCATTTTCAGTAGAGTATATATCTGTGCCGGGAGCGGATATGTCTATTTCTGGTCCGTAATTAGAATACCAAGAATCGAAGCTGTAGTTATACTGCATTATAGCGGAAACTGCAATAGTTTCGGGATAGGCTGCCGGATAACCCGCATGATTAGAACCGTCGTTACCTGCGGAGCAAATTACGGTCACACCGCTGTCTACGGCATTTTTGATAACGCTATGCTCAAGTTCATTCGGACCACCCCACCAATAATGGCGGCCAAGGCTCATGTTAATTATATGAGCACCGTTTTCTGTTGCATAGTTTATAGCCCTTAAAAGCGAGGCCGTCTCAAAGTAATTAGGAGCTTCCGGTATGTTCGCTTTTATTGTTAAAATCGAAGCGTCTGGCGCAACACCGCAAACATCTTCATCATTATAATCTTGTGACGCTGCAATGATGCCTGTTACATGTGTGCCATGGCCATAGTCATCCTGAACATAGTTAATACCGATTTTATTGGTATGAGAATTATACGAATTTTCCAAAATCCTACCGGTAAACTCTGGGTGAGTCAAGTCGATGCCCGTATCAATAACAGCAACAACAACGCCTTCACCTGTTGAAATATCCCATGCGTATTCATTGCCCATAACCTCATGATGCCATTGAGCTGTATCGCTAAGTAAGGCCATTTGTGCGTCGTTGGTCTCGGCATATGGGAATGCGTATGGTTCGTACTGATTTTCATCTGACTTTTCCTTGCGGTATTCATAAGCAGTTTTGTATTTATTTTGTTGTTCGATGGAAGGCAGGCCAGGGCGTACATAATCCATGTCTGGCTCGACAGCCACTTCATCTGTAGTATAGAGCCTGTTGAGACTGAGTTCGGGAACATCGGCGGCTCTACGCATCATTTTACTTCTCGACACCGTTTGTTCTGGATTCGGTGCAGTTAGTACAGCAATGCCGTAGGCATAGGATTTAAGTTCCAAGCCATAGGCCGTTGCAATTTCTTCTGCTTGCACTAAAGAATCGGCTGGTGCAAGCACTTCTCCTGGAATGAAGTCAAGGTCTTCTAAGTCATCTGAGTTGTCGGAATAACCTGCACCGTCTAGATTAATGTCCTGAGGTGTTAATGCAGGCGGAAGTTTCAAACCGCTTTCATTAGCGTATACAGAAAATCCTGGTAATGCGCCAAGGGTAAGTACCATCGAAAGCGTTAGTGCTAAAAATCGTTTGCTCATCTTAGAATATTTTTTCATAAGCATTGCTCCTCTCCAATTACAATTATAACACACCATTAGAATTTATGCAAATGTTTTAATAATTCGCAAATATTTTCGACTTTTTGTGTATTAATGTTACAATGTGTTTCAATTAGACTATAATGTATTATAAAAATAAATTAACAAAGGGCAGAATAATTATAGGTTTATAGTAATTTATAAGAGTGTAAATTCCTAATAAAAGGGCTGTTGCTATCCATTTTTTGGATTTGCAACAGCCCAAAGGTTATATTTATTTAAAAAATATAATTATTTTACCAAATACTAATACGGTCATTAGCAGGAATGAACATTCCGTCCCCTTCCTTAATTTCATAAATGTCATAAAAGTCTTTTAATTGAGAAAGGACAAAATTCACTCTCAGTTTATGTGGAGCGTGGGAGTCAACGGAGAGGAAGTATGCTGAGAGTTCCTGTGACATACGAGTAGCCCATACAGATGACCAGGTTTCCATAACTTTAGTTAAATCTGCACCCTGTTCATCATCGGCAATGTCAAGAATACAGGCCATAGCTCCTAAGTCTGAAACAGTCTCACCTGTGCAGAGTGGACCGTTAACATTTTTACCGGCAACAAAGACGATTTTTGAAAGATTAGTTGAAACAAGGTCTGTTTTGGCTTTAAAGGCATTATAATCTTTTTCTGTCCACCAGTTGTTAATAGTTCCGTTTTTGTCATATTGCGCCCCCGTGTTGTCAAAGGCATGGGTAATTTCGTGGGCAATAATCGCTCCTATACCGCCTAAGTTTTCTTCCCTGCTTGCGTTTGCGTCATAGAAAGTTGATTGCAGTATTCCGGCAGGAACTACAATAGCATTTTCCGTCGGAGAATAAAAAGCGTTTGCAGTTGATGTAGGCACAGATTCCCAAATATTTATATTAACGGGTTTTTTCAGTGTCTCCAATTTCTTTTCTCTGCTAACTTCCATAATACTGTGCATTACGTCAATTAAGTTTCCGCCTTCATCTTTGGGCTTTACTTCATATGAAATATTCTTAACGGGTTCGTCAGAATAAGCTACATAGGCCTTTATCGCATTAAGCTT
>CAYLSP010000018.1:0-11905 GCA_964385935.1 uncultured Defluviitaleaceae bacterium | reverse complement strand
AACCCATTGCAGTCCTCCGTTCTACCGCAAGGCCACGGTCAATAATAAATCACCCGAATTTACGTTTGCTGACTGGTTTACAACAATGGCTGAAATCGTTCCGGCAAATGGCGTTATAATTTCCGTTTCCATCTTCATTGCTTCAATAATGGCCACTGCCTGACCTTTCTTAACTGCGTCGCCTTCTTTGACGAGGATTTTTGAAATTACGCCAGGTATTGGCGCTGTTATTTTTTCGTCTTTGTCTGAAACAGGCTTTGAAGCCTTAGGAGTAGTCTTAGGCGTTGGCGTTGCTGTTGGAGTTGGTGTGGGCGCGACTGGCGGCTTTTCGACACGTCTAGGTTTTTCAACAGGCTGGGTATCAACTGGCGCTCCCGCCTCCAAAACTTCTTCAACCATAACATCGTAAGCTTTACCATTAACAGTTACAATATATTTTTTCATTTTTATCCTCCAAAATTATAAAATTATTGCAAACAATCTTGTTTCGCGGCATTTTTCCAGCCTAAACTCTTTTTAATTGACAGGATTTTAAAGTTTTCTGGAGATTTTCCCAATTCATATGAGATTGCGGCAACTATTGCAGCTACAATCTCCGAATCATCTTCAATGGTTATTTCTTCCTTAAAATCTTGTTCTAAAATGTCTCCTTCTGTGATGTCTTCTTCTGTGATGTCTTGTAAAACATCCTCATTAACAACATTTTCACTTGCTTCAATAGTCTTTTTTCCGGGCTCATTTTTTTTGCCAATATACTTAAAAAGGCTTATGGCGAAAGAAATCAGCGCAAGAGACAATGCGACAATGATTATTCCAACCAGGGAAATAGAAAGCCCTGTTAGGATATTTTCCATAAAGCTTAAACTCCTTTCAGCTTAAAAATCAGTTCAAAAAAGAGCCGTGCTTTTTAGGAGGAATACTTTCCCTCTTTGTAGCAAGCATCTCAAAAGCCGAAATAACCGCATTTCTCGTGTCATTCGGCGAAATAACTTCATCAATTTGTGCAAGATCACCGGCAGATGTAAAAAAGAATTCCAATCCACCGCTAACTTTCTCAACTCCCGGATTTATTGGAGAAATCCGTCCGGTTTCCCAACAGTAGCAAATATCTGCTGAAAGTATTTTTGAATTAAACAGTAAATATCCGCCGCCAAAACTTTCACCAATAATAACATTTACTTTAGGCACATTCGCCCTAGAAAGAGCATAAGCAAGAGCGGACAGTGATTTCAGACCTTCGTGGCAATTGGCGGAGGAAAGGTCAAATTCTCCACCATGTGTAAGACTCAATATAGGTATATTAAAAGAATCGCAGAAGCATACGAATGAGGTTAATTTTTTAACTGCGGCATCCGTGGCTTCTCCGTCGTTACCGAATACTCCAACAACATTTCCGTTTAAGCGGCAAAAAGCCGTAGCAATACTCGGCTCAAAGGCTTTATTAAGGAACATCGCCCTGCCCTCATCCGAAATATTGTTTATAACTTCATAAAGTTCAGTTGCTGAATTTATTGATTTTGAATCCTCATAATAATCAAATGGCGCTTCATCTAAATTATTTGAAGGAATATAATTTAAAAATTCTCTGAGTCCTTCAAAAAGCCCGTCTTCTTTTTCAAAGAACAGATTAGCAAGCCCTGATTTCTCAAAATGCCATTTCCCTGAGGATAAACCAGCCGGCGCATTTTTTGCGTCCTTTAATGTAAGGGGGCTTTTATAAGAAAGTCTGCCTGATTCGCCGCACATAATTACAAAGTTCGACATTCCGGCAATAATAGAGGCCTGCCCCAGACAATCCCCCAAAATAACAGAAATCATTGGGATAACCCCGGAAGCAATTGTCATTTGACCAAAAATCTGACCATAATGCTCTAAGACCTCAAATCCCTCTTCAACATTAACTCCAACTGAATCTAAAATCCCAACTACAGGCGCGCCCATTTTGATTGCGGACGAATACAGCGAACAGATTTTCTTGCTGTGGACATTATTAACGGGACCATATTGGGAATAAGCGAAAAACAACCTATCATTCACAGTTCCATAACCGCAGACTACCCCCGAAGCTGGAGACAGACCGTCAATCTCTCTGAAACTATCAATGTCAAAAAAGCTCGTAAGACGCCTAACCGCTTTATCTTTCAAGATACTCCCTCCTTATATGTGCTACATATTTTAGTGGTCTTCCCATTTGCTGTGATGAAGCTCTCCTTTCTCTAAAAGGTTTAAAAAGCTGTTTTGCCTTAAAGCCTCATATAGAACAATTCCGGCAGAAACCGAAAGGTTTATTGAACGTTTATCTGGAAGCATAGGTATTCTGATGCACTTTTCCCTGTTTTTTATAAGTATATCCTCTGGTATGCCCGCGCTCTCTTTGCCAAACATTATATAGGAATCGGGATTGTAGTGTACGTCAGAATAAAGTCTCTCAGCCTTAGTTGTTGCAAAAAATATATCATTCATACCTGTTTTTTCTAAAAAATCTTCATAATTCTCATAATACTGAACATTAAGCTCATTCCAGTAGTCAAGTCCGCTTCTTTTCAGATGCTTCTCTGATACTGAAAAGCCGAGAGGCTTTATTAAATGAAGACGGCTTCCGGTCACGGCACAGGTTCTTCCTATCGCTCCGGCGTTATGGGGAATTTCAGGCTCAAGAAGAACAATATTCAAGCAAATTCCTCGTTTCTTATAAAGTATAAGCACTCATATTATAGGTTATTTATGGGATAAATACAAGTAAATAATATTTATTTTCCATCTTGTATCTGTAGAAAAAAAGGGGTAAGATTGTAAGTAACACCGTCAAAATAATCCCAATTTATAGGAGTGATAATATGTTTTTAGAAAAATGCTTTATAGATATGCTGGAAACACCCTGTATTGTAATCAATAGGAACATAGCTGTAAGGAATATTGAATTCATGCAGGAAACAGCTAATAAATTCAATTGCAAGCTTAGACCCCACACAAAAACCCACAAAATGAAATTTTTCGCCGATTTGCAGGTTGAAAAAGGTGCTTCGGGAATAACCTGCGCAAAGATTTCAGAAGCAGAAGTTTTAGCGGGAGGAAATATCCAGGATATATTTATCGCCTATCCCATGGTGGGGGATTTTAGAATAAAAAGAGCTATTAATTTGTCGAAAAAAATCAAAAGGCTCATTCTGGCTGTTGACAGTGAGGAATCAGCTATGGCACTTTCAGAAGCTGCCGTTGCAGAAGGTGTCACTCTGGAAGTCCGTATGGAAGTTGATACAGGAGCGAAACGCACCGGAGTTTTAAAAATCTGCGCAACCGAACTGGCCGTTTTTATTTCAAAACTACCAAACCTTAATTTGACTGGAATTTACACATTCAAAAGCCTTATATACCAAGGTGAGCAAACTCAGGACAATGAGGTGGCCGGCTCGGAAGAAGGAAAACTCATGAAAGAAATAGCAGAAGACATTGAGTCTGCCGGCGTTCATTTACAGGATATAAGCGCTGGTTCCTCACCAACAGGAGTTCAGGCCGCAAAAACCGGGCTTTTAACAGAAATCCGCCCCGGAACGTACATTTTTAAAGATTATATGCTCTACAAGCAGAATGTTGCCGATATAGAAGATATTGCAGTCAGAATCTATGCCACGGTAGTCAGCACACCTTCTGAAAATTATGCCATCATTGACGGCGGCTCAAAGACTTTTCCAACTGATATTCCAACAAATCAAGCACCATACTTTCTTCCAGGCTTTGCCATTATTGAAGGTGACGACAATTTAGTTCTTTCAAGGCTCAGTGAAGAACATGGTATAATAACGGCAAAAAACGGCTCAACCGGACTTCAAGTAGGCGAAAAAATCGCCCTTATACCAATCCATGTCTGCACAGCTATTAATATGCAGAACGAGGTTTATATCTTTGACGGCAACGGTCTTAAAAAAGAAACTGTCAACGGTAGGGGTATGTTAGTTTAGATCTCTTGATTATTATTACGAATTAAAAATATTATTATGTTCATTTTGAAATTCGACAATTTTTTAGTCAGATTTCAGTTTTACCTAATTTTTTTTCCATTTTATTTAGTTATATTGTAAAATTATATTGAAAATAAAATCATTTTGTTATATAATTAGTTTGCTGAACTTAAACATGCTGCTATCAGCTAGTCTGCGCAAAACACAGAGAGGAGAACTAACTATGGAAATAACAGATGTCAGAGTTAGAAAAGTTAGCAAAGAGGGGAAAATGAAGGCAGTCGTATCAGTCACTTTCGACAACGAATTTGTCGTCCACGACATCAAAGTCATCGAAGGCGATAAAGGTCTCTTTATTGCGATGCCAAGCCGCAAAACACTTGACGGAGAATTCAGAGATATTGCTCACCCGATCAGTTCCACTACAAGAGAAAAGATTCAGGCTCATGTTTTAGAAAAATACGAAACGGCAACTTTCTCCGATGAAGGTATCGCCAGATCAGAAGCTGCCATTGACTTAGAAGACTAATTACTACATATGGGCAAATTGATTTTGCCGTTTCCGAGTATTAAGTTCACCGCGTCACTTTACTTCTTATGGTTTAACAGCAAAGATTAATAATAAAACAACAGAAAAAACGACCTCCCATTTAGCTACACAGGGAGGTCGAAATGTTTAATCTCTTAATAAAAATATAAAATACCTTATAAGGGCGTAACATGTTATCAATATGGCTATTATAGTTTCTATAAGGACAATATACTGCAAAAATGGAAGGGGCTGTGAAATGTTGTTAAAATAACTCATTGTCTGTTTCATAGCAGTGGCGCTTATTACAAAAGGAAATGTAAAAGATGCATAGCTTGGATAAAATTTAAGTTTTAAAAGAGGTATGAGCCTAGTCAGAACAAATATGTATAGAATCGTTGCCAAAATAGCCAAACATGAAACAATTAAAATAGATTTATCAGCAACTGATTGCAGATATGCCACGAGACAAAGACTTGCCGGTGCTGTAAATATACAGATAAGAGGTCTGGCGGGTTCTGGAATTTCTCTGTGTTTAATATAGCGATATGTTACAAGCACAAGAAGCGCAACTAGGCTTACAAAGGCAACCCAAAAGGCTATTGTTCCTATTAACTGCATATCATATGCAGGAGCAGAAACCCCTATTGTAGCAATTCCCACATATACAACAAAATAGCTGGCAAAAACCTTTTTGAAATCAAGTTTAATCATAAACGCATAAGTAAAATAAATTATGATAAAAACATGTAGCACTATGGCAAAAAACCAGATACCTATGGCTGCACCTCCAATGAACGGCTTTAAATAAACGGACAAAAGCATGAGCCCCATCGGGAAAGTGGCTGAGACGCTTGCCATAATTGGATTTTTCATGTCATCTTTTATATCTGAAAAATAAAACATTGTTTTTAAAATAATTAATAGGCATAAAATTCCGGATACTATACCGCAAATATAGCGAACTACTTCTGAATAGCTCTGCAATAAATTACCTAAAACAGCAATTCCTAACATGACGCCTGACAGCGTTATAGGAACTTTTTTAATCAAATTTGACATAGGGACCTCCATTATTTATCTGTATTTGTCAATTGGAACTCCCTTATAACTATTTCAGCAACTTTTTCGGCCACTAATCCTGTGAACTTAACACACTGCTCTTTATGCTCGCCCTTTTTCATGTCAAATTCCTGAGTTAATATCCTACAACACAGCGCATTTTTCCCGCTGGCTTCTTTAAAGTAATCGTGAAGTTCTTTAGAGACTTCTAAGCACTTTTCGACTTTTGGGTCTTTTGGAACAGTCCGTCCAAAAAACAGACCAAGTGCCATAACTCCGCCTGAAACAGCACCACAAAGGCATTTAGAACGCCCTATTCCCACCGGAAACCCAGACGCCATAGAAATAACTATTTCAGGAATATCTAGCTCAAAATTATTTCGTATTGAGGCCACAACCGCCTCCGAGCAGAAGAACCCGCCCCTGAAAAGTTCCTCTGCATCGGACTTTATTTTTTTGACACTAACATCTCTTTTAATGTTCATTTTTTTCTCCCCCAAATGTAGTAAAGTTTAGCGAAATCAGTATAGCACAGGGCGGGTTTTAGTTCAAATATGATGTGTAAATAGAGTTATAAAAACCAATTTGAATTCCTGATATATTTTAGTGTTCATGAACTTTTTACTAAATCTTGTTATCCGTAACCTTTTCTAAAACGGGAACACTTGCCACAAATTCTGCATTGTTTTTTGACTTTGCCATCATATCTGTGACTTGCTCATTTAAGTCCATAACCGTCATTTTTCCTGTAGCTTTTCTTATAGTATAAATTGCCTCCAATTCGGCGGGAGTCAACAATTTTTCTTCTCTGCGTGTACCTGATTTAAATATATCTATAGCAGGGAAAACCCGCTTTTCAGACAGTTTTCTGTCAAGGACAAGTTCCATATTTCCTGTGCCTTTGAATTCCTCAAAAATAACATCATCCATTTTGCTTCCCGTGTCCACCAAAGCGGTTGCAAGTATTGTTAATGAACCGCCCTTTTCTATATTCCGCGCTGCGCCAAAAAACTTCTTAGGCATGTAAAGCGCGGCGGGGTCAAGTCCGCCAGAAAGAGTTCTTCCACTTGGAGGAATTATTAAATTATAGGCTCTTGAAAGTCTGGTGATGGAATCAAGTAGAATAATTAAATCCTTGCCCTGTTCAACAAGGCGTTTTGCGCGCTCTAATACCATTTCGGCAACTCTTTTGTGATTTTCCGGCATTTGGTCGAAAGTTGAAAAAACAATGCTTGCGTTCTTGGAAATTATGCTTCTCTGCATGTCGGTAACTTCCTCGGGACGCTCATCAATTAATAGAATAATGAGATGCATTTCAGGGTGATTCTGCACAATAGCGTTGGCGATTTTTTTCAAAAGAATTGTTTTACCGGCCTTTGGCGGCGCAACAATCATACCGCGCTGACCCTTTCCGATGGGGGCGATTAAATCAATTATTCTCGTTGACAGTTCCATTTTATTTGTTTCAAGCGTAATTTTTTCATCAGGGAAGATAGGTGTGAGATCTTCAAAATTGGGGCGTCTATAGACTTTATCAGGTGTATCTCCGTTAACTTGTTTGACGAAAAGGAGTGCTCCGTATCTTTCATTTTCTCTTGCTAAACGTATGCTTCCCGAAACCACATCGCCCGTTTTTAGATTAAAACGCTTGATTTGAGAAGCAGACATATAAATATCATTTGCTCCAGGCAAGAAATTACCCGACCGTAAAAATCCATATCCTTCGGCCATAATCTCAAGAATACCCTGGGAGATTGTGCTGTGGTCTAGCTGTTCAACTCTTTGAAGTCTTTGCTCCTTAGTAAGTTGCTCTCTCTGAGGTCTATCCGTAATATTTTCTTCCTTCTTAGGCTCCTCTTGCTTAGCATCTTCTTGTTTGATTTCTTCTTGTTTAGTTTCTTCTTGTCTGAGTTCTTCCTGCTTAATCTCCTCTTGCCTAGGTTCTTCCTGTTTTGGTTCTTCTTTAGTTTCTTCTTGCTCAGTTTCTTCCTGCTTAATTTCCTCTTGTATAGGTTCTTCCCGTTTGGATTCTTCCTGCTTAATCTCCTCTTGTTTGGGCTCTTCCTGTTCTATTTCCACTTGCCTAATCTCTTCTTGCTTTAGTTCATCTTGTATAGGCTGTTGTTTTTTAAATTGTTGTTTCCTCGATGGTTGCTTTTTTTGTTCTTGTTTTTTGTTATCTGGTTTTCTTTGCTCAGATTTTTGCCGCCCTTGCTTTTTTATATCTTCTTTCTCAGACTTCTGCTTTTTTTGTTCCGCTTTTTCTATTTCTTCATTCTTCGATTGCTCGTCTTTTATGGTCGGCGAACTCTCAACAGTCTTTTTCTGTCTTCTGGGCTTTTTCGGACTCGCTGCCTTTGATTCCTGAGCCCGAGCTGCCTCCTGTTCTCTTTGTTTTTCTTTGACAAGTTCAATTAGGTCAACTTTTCTATATCTTGTTACATTTTTTATTCCCAACTCTTTTGCCATTTCACGCAAATTGATTTGAGTTATATTGGATAGATCCATATCATTCCTCCTTTTAAGGGATTATTATTACTGCTCCAATTTGAAGGCTGGCAGGGTCGGTGATTCCATTCGCCGCCATAATGTCTTTGTCTCTTATACCCGTCCCATAATATTTTTCGCTAATAGTCCAAAAATTGTCTCCCGCTACAACTGTGTGAGTTTTTTGTCCTGATGCATTTGTAGCCGGTGTGTTTTGAGTGGGAGGTGTGTTTTGAGTCGGAGGAGTGCTTGGCGCCGGACTGGTTGCGGGATCTGGGTTAGCTATTGATTCCCCTGTATTCCCCTCTGCGTCATTGCCTTTCAATGAAGCAATTTGATTTTTCAGTTCTGAATTTTCATCTTTTAAATCCAGATTTTCCTTCTTTAAATCTTCCAAACTGATAGAAAGGGATTGAGCCTCTTCTTTATAAGTATCATTTTCGCCCGCTGATATCACTGCCTTATTGTAATCGTTTGTGATAGCGTTTATTCTGAACACCAAAAAACCAAATAAAATAATTATAACAAATGATATGCCGGCTATTGCATACTTATACGCATAAAACACGTCCTTGAGGGATATCTCATCTACATCATAAAAGTCTTCCTGACTAACAGGATTTAATTTTAAAGTTTCTCTTTTAGGCGAATGTGTGTTTGAGGGTTCAGGCGCCTTTGTATAATTTCTCGTCCGCTGCTCTTTGGCCCGGCGCATACTGGCTCTTTCCGCAGTGGATTTTGCTATGTATTCATTATACGTACCGTCCTCATCGCCTTCATAAAGGGCCGCAATATTTTCATCATATCCGGAGTCTTTTCGTTCAGAAGTCACCGTCTTTACAGATCCGGTATCCTCCTGTTCCACTTTAACATGATCGTTAAATAACTTCCCGACAGCTTCCCGTGGAAGCTCGTCATTGTACACCTTTTTCCTTTTATCTGTATTTCCCAAAATATCCCCTCCGGTAGAATTTGTGTTCAATAAAAATGCCGCTCTTCTATTTTGACGAAAATTGTCATGCATTAATTTTATATGCAATCAACCAATATGTCAACTAATACTATTTTTAAATTCACTCTAAAGACCCAACATCACTGCCTTTGCAAGTGTTTTCTATCCAGAATAACCTTTAGTTCAATTATCTCTTTTTCATTCATTAAAAATATTGTTAAGTATTTCGGCTGTTTTGTCGCGAACTATTAAGCCGCTAATGTCTTCTCCCTCGATGTAAGTTGCAAAAAAATATGGTTTTTCATTAATTAATAAATAACCTACAAACCAGCCGTGTCCTCTTCCAGAACTGCCCGTTTTACCGTAAATGTCAATGGGATAACCTTCTTGGTGCATTGTGGATTTTACATACTCCATATTATCTTTTAAAAATGGTAATTCGTTGTGATAAAGACGAATTATAAAATCCAATTGTTCTTGAGCCGAAATAAGTAAAGTTGAGCCTAACCAAAATTTATCTATACCTCCTGAAATATCCATATTGCCATATGTTATGTCATTAAGATGACGCTGCATGGCGTTTTCTCCGATTTCCCTTGCAAGCTGTTGATAATACCACACACAGGAATATTTCATCCCAGAAGCCAAATCTTGATCTTGATTCAGTTCAGGACGATTGTATTTTGTGCCATCCCATTTACGTATGGAATTATCAATAGCAACGACCCCTTCTTCCAGAGCAATTAAAGAATTAGGGATCTTGAATGTTGAATATGGCGAACGCCGTTGAGTTGATAGCGATTCATTAAAAATAACCTGGGAAACGCCGTCGCTTAGCAGCATTGTTGCGTTTTCATATTCGTTAAGGTACACACCCAAATCTTGGGAGGATACAACATCACTCAACAAATCAGGCGTTTCCACAGTAATGGGTATTGGAGATTTTTTAAGAGTTGTTGCCGGTTCAGGGGTTGATGCTATAATATTCGGTGTTTCTGTGGATTTTTGGGTTGACTGTTCCGTTTGAGAAGAACAGGCTTGTAAAAATAATAGACTTACTATGCAGCAAATCAACAAGCGTCTCATGACATTTCTCCTGTAAGCTTATAATTTAACTTATTTAAAATCAGCCCATACATTCCACTGACTGCTATTCGGAATAATCCCGAGTCTCCAAACGGATGCGCCGTTAACTCCAAAAAGCCGAGCTAATTTCAGCTTTTCATCAACACTACGGCTGTTTTCATACCACAAAAATATTTTTTCACCATTTTCCGTTGTATATACAATGTGAGGATTGCGGTATATTTCTGACCAACCATTAATGGTGTCGGGTTGTTTCATCCGCGCAAGAACCGTCTCACTCGAGGGCATTACCGGCTCAGGCGACTTCACCTTTCCATTATCATCAATCCTCCAACCAACACAAGCGAAGTTAAACGCCAACGCTATTTTACTTTTATCCTCAACACCTGTTGCTGAGTCCGTAATAGCTTTTAGTGCCTTATATACCTCTGACAATGGTGTTAACGGGGCGTTTTTCTGCCATTCAGTACCTAAAAGCCCATCTAATGATGTGGGCTGATAATCGTGCGCCATTAAGATAACTTTATCGGCTATTTGTCCAATCTTTCGGTAATCGTACCCATCAAAATACTGTCCGTCCGTGGTAACTGGATGGACCGTAACATAAAGTGCCAAACCTCTGTTGCGTAATGAATCTGACAGTTTTGTTAAGAATGATGTAAATTCGTTTTTAGCTTTTTCGCCCTTTAGCCCCTCAAAATCAATGGTCACCCCATTATAAGGGCTTCTACCAATGTTGTCATAAGTTCTTGTGACCTCGTTCAATATTCCTTCAATAGCATCATTACGGTACTTTTCGTCATTAAGCAGATTGTTAAGTCCCATGGAAGTATCCATATAAACACCTAAGTTTGTTTTAGCGCCGTTATCACGGGAGTAGTCAGCGATCAGCTCATAAGAGTCCGGCACGCGCCATTGATTGCCACCGCTTGAAGATGTGTTCAGCCGAGGGCCCTTTGACTCGTCCCACTCCATGGCGCTCCAGCCGAATGTAACTGCGTTCATATCTTTAATAAACTCACGCTGGTTATAAGATGAAAAGGCGTAAAAGCCATGAAGCCAATCAAGGGACGTATTCATCTTGCTGTAAACGCGTGTGAGCATTGCGGCTGCTTCCTCACGCTTAGACGTATTATTCGGAGCAAATTTTCCACCGCCTATTCCTCCAATCATGCCGATATCGTGAGCAATTATAATATATCCTGCATCTGTGTCTATGTCACTAAAGGGAAGTGATTCTGTTTTTGCAACTTGTTCTGCTAACGTTCCATACCCAAGTGCCTTAACTAACATAACAGCCATGTCCTTGCGGATGATAGGTTCATTGGGGTTAAAATTAACGCCGGTGGCTACTCCGTGAGCTGCCACTGATTCTATGTAACCATAGAACCACTGTCCCGAAGAAACATCAGTAAATGTAGGCGTATTGGGTGCGGATTCACCCCATCCAAACATTTTACACAAAACTGTTGCAAACTCTGCTCGCGTGATAGTTTTTCCGTAGCCGAAAAGACCGTCGCCTGTACCACCCATAATCCCATTCTTTACGGCATTCTCTATGGACTCCGCCGCCCAGCTATCTACCGGAACGTCTGAAAATTTAGTGTTTGCCGGCATCTGTGCCATATTCTCAGAAGCGCAAATAGTATTCATTGGCGATAACGCCATTATTAAAGTCGCCATTGCCAATACTGTAATACTTCGTAGATTCATCTCATCATCCCATTCTTCTTCAGCTTTTTATATATTTACTACATTCGTAATACTAATATTATCCATGTATACTTAAAAAGTCAACCTCATAAAAAATACCAAAATTAATCAAACTCT
>CAYLSP010000017.1:0-12240 GCA_964385935.1 uncultured Defluviitaleaceae bacterium | reverse complement strand
CACAGCCCGGATTAAAATAATCAGCCATTTAGCACCTCATAATAATTTTAGCAATCATTTTAACATATCTATAATATCTTATCAATAACGGCAAAAAGCCAGGAGGAATACTATGCATTTATTTAACGCTAGTTCGTTGTTTAATGCGAATGCCATTGAAGAAATATTAAATCTTGAAAAGGATACGAATGAATTTAGAAATAGGATAATTGAATGCAAGAAAATGCTTCTAAAAATTTATAATTTTAAGGCATATAATCTTCCGGAAGACTTTACTTCTTTATCTTACATAATAGCATCTAACCATTTAACGGATTCAGATGCGCCTTTAATAATGAGTTATTATTATGAAATCATGCATAAAGTTACAGACTCTTATCCTGAGCTGTTTGTTTTTGCTAAAGAGAATTGTTTTAACGGAGTTTCCATACCTAAAGAGCTAATACCCATACTAGAGTTTGAAAAAGTTTTCCCCGTTGACCGTGAAAATTCCGGCGGCTCAATGGCAGCAATAAAAGCCGCAAAAAAGTGGTTTTCTGAGGGTCGAAAGCCAAAGCATTTCTTAATATTCGCTCAGGGGACAATTTATGACATAAATAAGGACAGGGTGGAGGATATTGAGCGGGGTGCATTTTGGTTAGCGAGATTTTTAGGTATTCCTGTTTTACCGGCGTTTATCGAACAGGCTGTTGAAGGTGCTGAGAACCGTTTAATATTCGGAAAGCCGATTTATGTATCAAAAGACTGCCGGGATTTTGACAGCCACAAACAATTATGGCTAGAAAGGGTAATTGAAGCACAAAATTCGCTGAGTGCGGTTACTGGGATTTCAGCAAGAGAAGCAACTCTTGATGAAGAGCACAAAACTAGAAAAAGGAATAAATAATCTAAGAGGCCTTGGGGCTAACAAAAAATGTCCTGGCTTTTATGGGGGGATTCCCAGCCGGGACATAACTATTGGTGAAGGTAATGGTATGGACACTTATTGTCGTGTTATTTTGAGTTTCGTAATTTCTCCAACAAGGGCACTTCATCATCATTTCTAATTTGGTGGGCGATTGAGTTATAGAGGTCGTCACCTTCCTTTTGTGTCAGATTCCCGATGGATACCTCTCTGTCATAATATTGTTTTAACGCCGCAAATAATTCGTCACGGGTTTCAAATAAACCTAAGTCCACCTCGCGTCCGAATTTATTTCTAAACGAATATCCGAAGCAACGCCACTTAATCTCCCCAATCTCATTTTTCCAACGGGGATCAGACTGATCCACTAAATAAACAGTTCTATCCTTTGATACTTTTATCCCATGTTTTATATCCGTAAGGGTTTGTAAGTGTTTTTCCAGTTCCTTGAAAGAATCTTCAACTATGTACCGGGTTGTGAATACATAGTCGGGAGGGTATAACAGCTCTAACTGTATGTCCATATATTCCTTGTATTCGTCATAGCTGTACCATCTCCATTCTTCTTCCGGAGGAACTGGAATGTAAGAATAAGGTTCCCACGTCTTTCCATCATAGGTAACTTTCAGCATGGTTTCGCCTTTTGTTGCAAAAAACATGCGCTCTACGTATCCCAAATAGGGGTGCTGGGCGGCATCAGCGTTTGGGGCAGAGGTGGCGAAAAAAAGGCCTATGCCAGATACTGCAATAACCGCAGTAAAGTTTCTGAGAGAGGAGACTTTTTTTATTTTCATGATTGACAAAAGTCTCTCTTCAATAGATGTCCGGCTAAAATTATTACATAGTGGCATGATTTTATTACGGCTTCCCGCCAGACTAATGAGGGTCAGGGCATAGGCTGATCTTATGCCTTCACCGAATATCCGCACCACAGTTTCGTCACATCTTAGCTCAATATCCCTGTTGGCCAATAAGTACATTAGCCATACGAGTGGGTTGAACCAATGGAGGGACAAAACCGCCGTTAAGAGCCATTTCCACAAAATGTCAAAATGTATAATGTGCACGTATTCATGGGTCAAAATATAGGACAGCAGGTTTTTGTCGCTCCAGTCGGTTGCTTTTGGCAGAAGCATTACGGGTTTAAATATGCCGTAGGTGAGTGGAGACGATATCTTGTCGGATATTCTGACTGACAGCTTACGGCGCGTAGGATGCGCCTGAAGCCATTCCTGCACAAAGGTGTTCTCAACGGGTAAAGCTGTTTGATAAACATTGCGGTAACACAGCAGATGAGTGATGAGAAAATACAGCACGCAAAAGCAAAGCCCCACAAGCCATATCCAGAAAAAAAAGGTCATGGCAGCGTTTGCGCCGTTATCGGGAGTCGTAAGAGCCGGCTCTTTCAACACTGTTTCCGCCAGTCGAAGAGGCATAGCGTCAGCCGCAATGTTATTAAAAATTCCGGTCATTGGGGTTTCAGCTGGGAGAATGACCTCTTTTGGCACAATCCCGCGCCAAATATCTATCAGGCTCCATATGCTCAGGCGCGAGGGTATTGAAAAGGGCTGTAACAGACGGCAGACGGCCAGCCCCCAAAGAACGAGAAAGGTTTTTTTTGGCAGCCTGTGGACAAAAAATACCCGCAAGGTAATAATCACAGAGATGAGAAGGGAAGCAGACAGGCTCACATTCAAAATGTCCACGCTAATCACCTCCTGGCAAGATTCTCCACAAGCTGAGTCAACCTTTCAATTTCTCCCGGAGACAGATTTTTTCGTCCTAAGATGGAGGCCACAAGTTGATCGGCGGCGCCGCCGAACATCTTATTAATAAGCTCGTTAGTTTCCAGTTCCTGAGTTTCCTGTTTGCTTATGAGAGGTTCGCAAACAAAATTAGGATCATGGCGTTTAACTACTCCCTTATCAATACACTTTTTAATAACAGTGTAAGTGGTTGTTTTGCTCCACCCTACCTGGTCGCGTAGAATCTCCGCTATTTTCTTAGCAGTTACAGCGCCTTCTTGCCATAAAATTTCTAATACTTTTAATTCTGAATCAAACAGCTTTACCATTTTAGCACCGCCTATACAAATTGATTCTATTGCAATAGAATACAGTTATATTCTACCATGATAGAACTAAACTGTCAACATTATTTTTTTAAAATCATTTTATTTTTACTCTTTAAGAAGAATGACTTATATTCTGCCGCTATTGTTAAATGTCTTATACAATTTGTGAATAAGCCACTAAAGTGCTAAAAAAATATTGACAAAATATATAAAAAAAGCTATATTTAGTATGTGTAGAAATATATGGAGGGGGGAGATAAACCCGGAAAATTTTTAAAAAGTATGGACTCGAATATTATTAAAAAGAGAGGGAGATGTTCATGAAGAAGAGAATAACAGGAATGTTACTGGCTCTTGCGATGGCTTTGCCGATGGCTTTTTCAACTCCGGCAATGGCGCTTGACAATGGCTACTTCAAAGGATACAATGTTGACCGCGTTTTATTACGCAGTGACTTGTATGAAGCTACACCGGGCGATGACACAGCATTGACACAGATGGAGGCTGTTGCTTTCATTCTTCGTCTGTCAGGGCTTAAAGATTCACAGCTCGGAAATTATCCGGACGACTATTTATCCATGGCTAAGAGTGTTGGAATGTTGGATGGACTTGATTTCGATTTTGTTCCAGGAGATGTATGTACAGTCAAAGAATTTAATTTATTACATGATAAAGCTAATGTGCTCCATGATGCACTTATTGACGGAATAAAGGCACCTCTGTTTATTAACGGAATGGCTCAGCCGATTTTTGATTATAATAAGGTAGGCCGTTTCTGCGTCTACGTCGAAAGTAACTATGACACAGATAATGACGGAAAACTTGACCTTGTTAAAGCTGTTGTTCAGCTCCCTCGTGAAGCTGTTGACGGTATGAAAGTTGCAACAATTTTTGAAGCACGCCCATATATCGCCGGAATCAACGGACAGGGTATTCCTAGCGGATATTTCGGATCTAACGGCTATGACATACAAGGCACAATGTATGCTAAACCGGCACCACGCGTTTCAAGCGGTAAAATAGCAACTACAGCAGAAGCTGTAGAAACAGCAAATCCTTCTGACTGGTACTACTATTATAATGCTAGCCAATCTGGCAACAGCGGTTGGGTTTATGAAGACCTTAGATGGTATGACTATTATCTCGTTCGTGGCTTTGCTATAGTAGAGAGCGCCGGTATCGGAACATTAGGTTCAGAAGGTTTCTCAACTTGCGGAACTGATCTTGAAATCGATGCGTTCAAATGCGTTATCGAATGGCTTACAGGCGACCGCGTTGCCTATACCGACAAAACCAACAATGTCGAAATTAAAGCAGAATGGTCTAACGGTAACATTGGTATGACAGGCCGTTCATATGCAGGTACAACTCAGTTCGGTCTTGCAACTACAGGCGTTAAAGGTCTTAAAACCATCGTTCCTGTTGCAGGTATCGCTAGCTGGTATGAATATTCAAATTCACAGGGCATTTCACTTCGTAGCACTTCTTACTATGACGAAGGTCTTGCTTGGCACTGCAACAGCCGCTATCAAGATCCTGTATTCAATACAGGCACATCTCTGAACGGCAAGCTGATTAGAGATAATTACGGCGAATATCTGTATCAGTTAAGAGCTGACCAGGTTAGACTGTTCGGCGATTACGGCGGATCACGTGAGCATTATGAAATCCGTGACTATACAATTAACTGGAATAAAATTAACTGCCCAGCTCTTATTGTTCACGGTATAAATGATGATAACGTTCGTACAAAGAACTCAGACCTTATGTATCAGGCTTACGTTAAGTCAGGTCAGAACGTCAAGATGCTTCTTCACCTTGGTGATCACATGACTCCGACTTTCCCGGCTGACAGATCTGAAATGTACATAGACGAAGTACTCTACGATGAAATTCTCAACAAATGGTTCTGCCATTATCTCTATGGAGTTGATAACGGTGCTGAAAATATGCCTGCTGTTACTGCACAGAGCAACGTGGACTCTGGCAAGTGGCATTACTTCGACAACTGGCAGACAAATAACGCCCTGTTATTAAAGAACAGAAACTATACTAAAGATGCAACAACAACAATTAACAGCGATTACACAGCAGCTAACCACGGTGGATCTGCGATCAACTCAACTAACTATCGTGACAGATTCAGCGCAGGCCCTACTAATTCAAGTGCTATGTACGTAATGGATGTTACAGAAGATATCATTATTAAGGGCGCTGTAGCTGTAAATATCAGAGCAGCCGCAACTAATAAGACTGCTCCTTCCAGCTTTGCTGCTGCCAGTGAAGAAGTTGAAATGGTAGAATACATTGACTGGGATGCTCTTATAGCTGAAGGTATTGACAACGATACTTTAATGATGATCGGTAGAGATGGTGTGGCAGCAATTGGAAGAGAACCTGTTATGGTTCCTGCTGAAAAGAACGGATTTGCAGCTGCAAGCTCCGCTACAGCAAGCTCCGCAACGACAGAGACTCTTAACAGAAAAGACGGTATGATGATGAGCGCAATGCTTGTTGACAAAGGTCCTGGAGGACTTCCGTTCCAAGTCTATAACGGCGCTCGCGGTTATATCGACGCCGAAGGAAAGAACTCAGTTTGGCAGGGTGCTGGATTACAGAACTACCGCCTGCAGAAATTCTCTCCTGTTAACGCACCATACAAAATCGTTGCTCGCGGATGGATGGATATGTATAACCCTAATGCTGGTTATGACTCCAGAACTGCTAATGAACGGGTTGAGTTAGTACCTGGAAAGTTCTATGACTACACTATCTATATGCAGCCAACTGTTTACACTGTTCCTAAAGGACACACTCTTTCTTTGGTTATCTATCCAGTAGAGCCAAATAAAGGCGGAAGCACTGTAACAGCTGCTCAGAACTACAACATCATTATTGACAACAACAAAACTTATGCGTCTATACCAACAGAAAACGTACCTACACAACCTAATGATAGACCTACCCTTAATTTAACAACAGATGCTCATCTCGTAACTGCCGGCAGCTATTTCAAATTAAATCCTAACTTTGAAGAAACTGTCAAGAGTAACACAGCTGTTTTAGATTTCAAATTTGACAAAGAAAAATTTGAATATCGCGGCTTTGAACCGGCTGATGGCGTAAAAGTTCTCAACTGGAAACTGACAGATGACGGAGTTCAGTTTATGGTTATGGTACAGGATTATAATACAAAGAGCTATGGAGAAGTGTTATTCTCTGCTCATGAGTATGCTGATTTATTAGATGAAGATAATGAAATCAAAGTATCTGTTGACTTTGTAGTATTGCTTGATGACGGCACAAAAGAAATCAAAAATGAAATCGCCAGCACAATCTTTACTACAATAGAAGGACCATCTAAGTACACATTGCTCACTCTGTCTAACGTCATCGACGTATACGGAATTGACAAAACTCACTCAGAATGGAATAAGTACAGATTCTTTGACTATAATAACAACGGTTCAATAGACATTTCTGATATTGCTGCAGTTGCAAAAAACATAAAATAATTCAAAGTAATTGGTAAATATTAATATTGTGGGCTGGCAGATAGGCAGGCATAAAGCCTATCTGCCCTGCTTTGCAAAGGCTTAAAATCCCTATTGTGACACAGTTTTCTAGGTTTATATTTAAAAATTATATATATTTTTTATTATTTAGTTGTTTTTTGTTCGCAAAATGTGTATAATTACATAAAGATGCGAATAAGCGTCTTCATTAACGCAGAGATGATTATCTGCGCTCAAACTAGGAGGAATTGAAAATGAAAAGAAAACTGGCATTGCTTTTGGCACTGACGATGATCCCATCACTTATTTTAGGTGGTTGCGGTGGAGCGGCGGAAGACAAATCCGACATCAAAATTGGTGTCTTTGAACCGTTGACAGGCGCAAATGCAGCTGGGGGACAAATGGAACTTGAAGGTGTCAAGGCTGCACATTCAGTGAAGAATGAAGTACTTGGCAGAAAAATCGTACTTGTAGAAATGGATAACAAGTCCGATGACGTTGAAGCTGTTACAGCTGCAGAACGTCTTGTAAACTCAGAGAAAGTTAATGCTGTTGTAGGTAGCTGGGGTTCATCAGTTGCTATCGCCGCAGGTCCTACTTTTATGAACGCAAAAGTTCCTGCTGTAGGAACATCTTGCACAAACCCACTTGTAACACAAGGCAATCCTTACTATTTCAGAGTCTGCTATCTTGACGACTTCCAAGGAACACTTCTTGCTAACTATGCAAAACAGAACGGTTTCACAAAAGGTGCTATCATAGTTGACGTTTCTGATACATACGCTATCGGTTTACGTAAATACTTTGTAGAAGCATTTGGTGAAGAAAACATTGTTGCTGAAGCTAAATTTAACAAAGGTGACCAGGACTTTACTGCTCAGATTTCAACAGTTATGGCACAGAATCCTGATTTCATCTTCGCTCCATCAGGCTTTACAGAAGCAGGTCTTATGATGGCTCAGTCTGCTCAGATGGGTTATGACGTTCTCTTCTTAGGCGGAGACACATGGGAAACAGAAGTTCTTTATGAAGTTGGCGGACCAGCTGCAGAAAACTGCCGTTTTACAACTTTCTTTGACGCTGATGCAACACCTACTGCTGAAAGCAAACAGTTCCTTGACGCTTATGCTGCTTTAAATAACGGCGCGAAACCAAAAGGAGACGTTACAGCTTTAGGTTATGACGCTTACATGGCTGTTGTAGCTGCTATTGAAAAAGCTGGCTCAGCTAAAGGTGAAGATATCCAGAAAGCTCTTACAGAGCTTGACGTAGTGCTTGTAACAGGCCGTTGCAGATTTGACTCAAACGGCGACGCTATTAAAGATCAGGCTATTGTTAAAACAGTTACTGCGGACGGATTTAAGTATGTAGATACAATCGTAGTTAAATAAATACGAATTATTTGGATTTAGCATTGAAGGCCTCTTCAGGCCTTCTCTGCTAGTCCTTATTCATACAAAAAAGTAGAATGGTTAGGTGAGTCAATGATATTATTCTGGCAAAACATTGCAAATGCTTTGACAGTGGGAAGTTTATACGCACTGGTGGCAATTGGTTACACCATGGTGTATGGTATTTTACGTCTTATCAACTTTGCACATGGTGATATTTTTATGATGGCTATGTATTTTGCATTCTTTGCAATTTCCGTATTCTATCTTCCTTGGTATATTGCAGTTATTCTGGTTCTTGCCGCAACGGCGGGACTTGGCGTTTTGATTGAAAAATCTGCTTATTCGCCTCTTAGATCTGCTCCAAGAATATCTTTGTTAATATCTTCTATTGGTATTTCTTATTTATTAGAAAATCTTGCAACTGTGGTATTCACCGGCGTGCCGCGTCAGTTCCCTTCTATCGGCACATTACAAGACAATATTGTAATCGGAGGCGTTAGCATACAGACGCTTGCTCTTGTTACACCTGTCATCATGCTGGTGTTAGTTCTTGGGTTGCTATACTTAATAAATAAAACTAAAGTCGGTATGGCCATGCGCGCGGTCTCTAAAGATTTTGAGACAGCAAAGCTCATGGGAATAAACATCAACCGTACTATATCTGCAACATTTGCTATTGGCTCACTGCTGGCAGCAGTAGGAGCTATTATGTGGGGACAAAAATATCCACAGCTTCAGCCTTATGTCGGCGTTATGCCCGGTCTTAAGTGCTTTATTGCCGCCGTTATTGGCGGAATCGGCAACATCCGCGGCGCAGTTGTAGGCGGCCTGTTGCTTGGGTTGCTTGAAATAATGATCGTGTACGCTGTGCCGGCCTTATCCGGCTACAAAGATGCGATTGCGTTCATTGCGTTAATCGCTGTATTGCTGTTCCTGCCAACAGGCCTGTTTGGTGAGAAAGTAACCGATAAGGTATAGGGAGGAGAAAATATGCAGAACAATAAAAAATCATTCCAGGGTCTCGCTCAAGGACTCACGCCGAAAAAACGGCGGAATCTTATATTGAGCCTGATTGCTTTAGCAGTTATTATATCGCTTTTGATGTTTGTTGAAAACGGCGGTGTGGTTGGAAGCTATGAAACTCGCGTACTAAACCTTTGCGCCGTCTATACTGTTTTGGCGTTGTCAATGAACCTTATTAACGGTTTTACAGGCCAGTTCTCTCTGGGAACAGCAGGTTTTATGGCTGTCGGTGCTTATACCACGTCCCTGTTAATTATGCCCATTGAGACAAAAGCTACAGTATTCTACCTTGAGCCAATAGTTCCCTTCCTTGAAAACGTTTATTGGGGTGGAAATTTAGGCCTTTTAGGTGCGCTTTTAGTAGCGGGACTTGTTACAGGTTTTATCGCTTTCCTGATTGGTTTCCCTGTTTTACGTTTAAAGGGCGACTATCTTGCTATTGCAACTCTTGGTTTTTCAGAAATTATCAGAATTTTATTTACAAACTTTCAATCTCTCACCAACGGTTCCACAGGTATTAAAAATATCCCTCCTGTTGCGAATCTGTGGTGGACATTCGGTGTAATGGCTTTCTTCATTATATTTATGATTCGTTTAATGCGGACGAGCTACGGCAGAGCTTTCAAGTGCATACGTGATGATGAAGTGGCAGCCGAAAGTATGGGTATTTCCTTGTTTAAACACAAGATGCTCTCTTTTATTATATCTGGTTTCATGGCAGGCGTAGGCGGAGGTTTAATGGCAAGCGTTCTTGGCGCGATTACTCCTCTTCTGTTCCGTTTCATACTTGCGTATGACATCCTGCTTATCGTAGTTTTAGGCGGATTAGGAAGTATCACAGGCTCTATAGTAGGTGCTTTCCTTATCACTATCGCTAAAGAATGGCTTCGTTGGATGGACGCTGGACTCAGCCTTGGGCCTATTAACATCCCTCCAATAGCAGGCTTACGTATGGTAATGTTTTCAGTGCTCTTGATGCTTGTAATCCTCTTCTATAGACGCGGTTTATTTGGCAACAATGAGTTTTCATGGGACGGCTTGTTCAGACTTATAAAGAACCTGCCCAACTATATTGCAAATATCTTTAACAAGAAGCGGGGAGGGGCTGGACAAAAATGAGCGTTCTTAGGACAGAAAATGCGATAATGCGTTTTGGCGGCGTCACCGCTGTAAATGACATGAATTTAAAAATTGATCAAGGCGAAATTGTGGCTGTTATTGGCCCTAATGGAGCGGGAAAAACAACTGCTTTTAACATGGTTACAGGCGTATACAAACCAACGGAAGGCAGTGTGTTCCTGGAATCTACAGAGAATCCAGGGGTAATGGAAAACATTACCGGTACTCGTCCTGACTTAATTGTAAAAAAAGGTATTGCGCGTACTTTCCAGAACATACGTCTCTTTAAAGAACAAACTGTACTTGAAAATGTCTTGATTGCTAACCACGTACGCTTGAAAGATAATTACTTCAGTGCCATGACTCATTGGCCTACTTATTATAAGAGTGAAAGAAAAATGCGCGAACAATCTATGGCATTACTTGAAAGAGTCGGTCTTGCTAATAATGCTAATGATATGGCAACAAGTCTTCCTTACGGATTACAGAGAAGGTTAGAAATTGCAAGAGCTCTTGCCACAAATCCAAAGCTTTTATTGCTTGATGAGCCTGCTGCTGGTATGAATCCAAAGGAAACAGAAGAACTTACACACTTTGTATCAAAAATTCGTAAAGATCTTAACTTAACAATATTGCTGATTGAGCACCACATGCAGATTGTTATGGATATATCTGACAGGATTTATGTATTTAACTACGGTAAGACGATTGCTCAGGGTACTCCGGCTGAAGTTCAGGCCAACCCCGAAGTTATAACTGCATATTTGGGGGTGGATGAATAATGGCTTTGTTAGAAGTTAATAACCTAAAGGTGCGCTATGGCGGTATCGAAGCTTTGAAGGGAATCTCTTTCAAGGTTGAAGAAGGAGAAATCGTTACCCTCATTGGTGCTAACGGTGCAGGAAAATCAACAACTCTTCGCGCTATCTCAGGACTTGTTCCTAAGAGTGAAGGCGAAATATCCTATAGGGGTAATTCCATTACTAACACTCAAACTCAGAAAATCGTTGAACAAGGTGTTGTGTTGGTTCCGGAAGGAAGACGCGTTTTCCCTAACTTGCATGTATTAGAAAACCTCAAAGTCGGCGCTTATCTGCGTAAAGACGATGCTGGCATACAGAAAGATATTGAACATGTATACAGTTTGTTCCCACGTTTGAAAGAGCGTCACTGGCAGATGGCCGGAACACTTTCCGGCGGTGAACAGCAGATGTTGGCAGTAGGCCGCGCACTGATGGCTAAGCCTAAGATTATTATGATGGACGAACCATCCTTGGGACTTGCGCCATTGGTTGTTAAGGATATCTTTGCGATTATCCGCCGTATTAATGAAGAAGGCGTAACAGTATTGTTAATTGAGCAAAATGCTAATGCCGCATTGCGTATTGCACACCGTGCATACGTAATGGAAACAGGAACTATCAGTATGACTGGTACTGGAGAATCCTTACTTAATGACGATCGTGTTAAACAGGCATATCTTGGAAAAACTGAATTTAATTAACATTATTAAAAGGCTTAAGTTCTGTATAACAGAGCTTGAGCCTTTTCTTTAAGTTGAGATAGGACAATTAAAGTGGAAACTTTCGTTGCAATTTTAACTTACTAAAGGATAAAATATTTTGATTTATTTCATGAATTGTGATATAATATGGGTGTTTAGTGCGTTGGAATAGGATTTTTGAGTTTCAAGGGAGTGAATTCAATGTTTAGCGAGGGAGACAAGGTAGTTTATCCGCTTTATGGAGCTGCCGTTATTGAAGGGCTGGAACAGAAAATTGTTGACGGAAATGAAAGTAGCTATTATGTCCTTAGTATGCCTATTGGAAATTTAAAAATAATGGTTTCTGTAAAAAACGCATCTAAATTAGGCATAAGAGAAGTTCTTCCTCCGGATAAAATTATTTCTATAATTGACAGTATTAAAGAAAAACCTATCCAAATGGCGGATAACTGGAATCAGCGTTATAACGAAAATATGGAGAAAATTAAGACAGGAAACTTAACAGAGGTTTCAGAAGTATTCAGGAATTTAAGAGTCAGAGAAAGAGAAAAGGGTCTGTCTTCTGTTGAGAAAAAAATGTTATCTACGGCGAGACAAATTATTCTCAGTGAAATTATTCTTTCATGGAACGTGGAAAAAGTAAAGGCCGAAAAAATTTTGGAGGATACCGCAATTTAGTAATAATTGAGGGATATCAATGAAATCTA
>CAYLSP010000016.1:0-12241 GCA_964385935.1 uncultured Defluviitaleaceae bacterium | reverse complement strand
AAGACCTGAATATCAAGTATTGTTTGAATGCATGTTTACAAAGGGCGTCATGGAGTATAAGAAAGATAATTTTGCTGAGGCGGAAAACGTTTTTCTGGAGCTTGAAAAAGTTATAAGGGAAAAAACAAGCTTCAGGAGTGAACAGGGAATTATATGGTACAGTGACCTTTATTTTTATTTGAAGAAATTATATGCAAAACATAACGGAAAGGAAATCCACAGTTTTTATAAATTCAGGGATTTCAAGCTGGAAAACGAAATTGTGGTCAGTATGAGAAGTGCCCTTATAAATAGCAGGCTTGTTCTGATGTATGGTCATTGCGACATAGCGGGAGCAACCTTTGAGGAGTTAAAACGAATCTCAGATTACTTTAAGGACGTAGACAGCGACCATTATTATAATTATAAAAATATCTGTTACGGATATCTTTCGATTTGCAAGGATAACGAATTTATACAGAAATCTGCCGCATTAGGATTTGTTGAGAAGATGTTTAAAGAGATTGAAAAGGAAGATTTTGAGTTCTTTCTTGAACAGGAGTTTTTGCCCTTTGATGAGAGTGACGCCAGAATCCTGATGGATCATTTGCTTTCCAGTGATTTTTTTGAATGAAAAAAGCCCGGACGGCCAATTAAATATTAGCAGTTCGGGCTTTTTACTCTATACATACTCGTATTTTATCATATAACCTATGGCAATAGTCGTAGGCCCTATATGAGCCCCAATAGTAACTCCCAGATATGATGCAGGATAAGGGCTTTCATGACCGTACTGACCTGTCATAATATCTCTGACCTCATTAATGTCGTCAATTTCGTCTGCGTGCATATAGGTTGTAATATATTTATGCTTTTCATCAAGAATGTCCTTGTTAATAAGTTCCATACATTCCTGAACTGCCTTTTTCCTACCCCTGACTTTAGAATGTGGGTTAAGTTCTCCGTTTGTAAAGACAATGACAGGCTTTATTTTCAAAAGACCTCCTGCAAATGCACTCACTTTTCCGATTCTGCCGCCTTTTTGAAGATAAACAAGGGAGTCAACAGTTGTATAAACTTTTGACATGGTTTTCATTTTCTCGCATTTTTCATGGACTTCATTAATAGACATTCCGTCCTGTCTCATGCGCGCGGCTTCTAAAACTAGAGCGCCCTGAACTGCTGTACATAAATACGAATCCACCACAATGATTGTTCTGTCTGGATAATCGATTTCAACTATTTTCTTTGCGTTGCAAGCACTTTGATAAGAGCCTGAAAATCTGCTTGTTAGGCAGAAGCAAAGCACATCACGTCCCTTTGAAAGCGCTTCCCTAAACACGTCCGAATAAGCCTGAATAGAGGGCAGTGAGGTTTTAGGATAAACGTCCTGAGTTCTAAGTATATGATAAAAATCTTCAATTTTTATATCAATGTTTTCTTTAAAATACTTTTCGCCGTCAAATGTAACTTCAAAGGGAACGATAACTACATCATTCTCCTTAGCAACCTCCAGACTAAGCTCGCAGGCGCTGTCAGAAATTATTGCAAAATTATCCACCGTATTCCTCCTCATATATTGACCTATACACATTTTAATATGATAGTCCGCGTATGTCTATAGATAATTCCTGTTTTTTCAATAAACTTTAGAATCCATAGACTTTTTGACTTTTTGGGCGTATGTATGATAGAATTAATTATTGATCGTAATGAGGAGGTTCCAATATGGCAAGTGAAAAGCTTAAAATACTACAAATGCTGGAAGAAGGAAAGATAAACGCTGGTGAGGCGGCTAAATTGCTTGAAAGTTTAAACGGGTCAGATAAAGCTAAAAATAGCTATACTGTATCAACGCCCCCAACCATGCCGTCAGTGCCGCCTGTTCCGCCCCAGGCAAGTCCATACGTTCCGCCGCTTCCCAGTTTTGACAGCAGCGCAGGATACAGCAACAACGGCCCAAGGGCAGGGGCTTCCTCCGGCAAGTCATCAGAATTTAAGTCAGACTTTGATAATTTTACAAATGATTTAGGAAAAAAGTTTGATTCGTTTGTAAAGGACTTAGAGCCGAAAATTCAGAAATTTACCGATGTTGTAGTTGAAAAAACCGCTGTGACTGCCGACAAAATATCAAAAACTCTGGCATCGCCACCGCCCGCTACAACTGCCTCCTGGTCAAAAACCACGTATTCTCAGCCCGTTTCAAAGGGTAGGGGACTTGAAAAAAATATTGAGCTAAAAGTTATGCCGGGAAGCAATCAGCTAAATATTTCAGGTCTTAAAGGACAGGTACTTCTGAAAGGCTATAACGGCGACAACATCAGCGCAATTATTAATTATTCTCCAAAATCAGGCGCGGCCGCTCCAGAACTTATGGTTCTTGGCACAAAATATTTTTTAAGCTATGACGAAGATTTATTTAACTTTGTTTCCATAGACGCTTTTGTTCCAGAATTTATGTTTGATTCCGTTAATGTGTCAACAATAGGCGGTGATCTCATTATTTCCGGCATAAAATCTGATTTTGTACAGCTTGACTGTATAGATGGAAATATGGAAATAAAAGATATAGACGCTAAAAACCTTAAAATTGAATCAAATAACGGAAACATAGTTCTATCAAAAATTACGGCTCAAAATGCTCAAATAGAGGGCTTCAGCGGCCCCATTCAAGGTGAATATTTAGATGTGTCTCAGCTTAAAATGAGTACCTTTAACGGCCCTATAAGTATGAATATCGCCTATTATTCGCGTTTTGACGACTATTTGTGGAATGTTGAAGCTAATAATGGCAGGATGCTGCTTAACCTCCCATCAATGGCGGGACTTGGCTATCACGTTAAAGCTGCTGCTTCGTTAAATAATGTCAAAATCGGGCTTACAGGCTTAAATTATATAAAAAATGATAATTCATATATAGAAGCCCAATCCATTGATTTCGACGGCTGTTCCAAAAAAGTAAAAATGATATTGGAGACATCAAATGCCCCTCTCACGGTAAATTAATAATTTTAAGGAGACAACACCATGTCAGTTTTTGCCTTAAAGATAATCGCCCTGCTTACCATGTTAATCGACCACTCCGGCGAAATTCTAGGGTCTCTTTATATAGAAGGCGGTTCTATCCCCATAATTGTATTTGTTATGAGACTGTTGGGAAGAATCGCCTTTCCCATATATGCATTTCTCGTTGCCGAGGGTTGCAGGCATACAAGAAATATAAAAAAGTATATGCTGAGGCTTTTTATTTTCGCAATTATTTCTGAAATCCCATTCAGTCTTTTTGTAACAAAAGCATGGCCAATTGATATGTCGTCGCTTTTTTACTTTGGACATAGAAATGTTTTCTATACGCTTCTTTTAGGCGTAGTAGCTATCTTTTTCAGAAAAATTATAAAAGAAAAAATATGTGTCCAATTACCCGCCGAATTATTTTCAATAACTTTGGCGGGAATTTTGGCGTATTTCGCCGCTTTGTTAAATACAGATTATGATGCTTTTGGAGTTTTGCTAATTTATTTTCTAGCTCTTACCGATAAAGTGTATACAAGGGTTTTGCTACTGGCAGTTTTTGCTTTTTTACAGTATTATCCAAGCTTTTATTTTTGGAGTGCCTTATTGCCGGCTCTTTTAATAATTTTTTATAATGGAGAATTAGGAAAATATTCTCTTAAATACTTTTTCTACATAATATATCCTGTTCACATTTTGATTCTTTATATTGCATATATTCTTATCAGTAAAGTCGGAATTTAAAGACCATTTAACGGAGAAGTGATCCTGTGATTGAAAAAATCAAAATGCGGCTTAATAAATCAAGTTCTGCGCCAATGTATCTTCAAATATCGGATATTATTATCCAAATGACTGAAAAGGGCGAAATAAAACCAAACGAGAAGCTTCCGCCTATAAGAAAACTGTCTACTGCACTTACGGTAAATAATTCAACCGTTGTAAATGCCTATCGAAATCTTGAAAACAGGCGGATTGTATATTCCATACCGGGAAGTGGAACCTATGTTTCGGAACTTGGACTAATTAGTCCCAAAGAAGCAATAATTCCCGAAGACAAGAGAGAACATAATTTTGAGCTGAAAAACTCAATAAATTTCGCGGCTACAAATACCAGCCTGTCCCTGTTCCCCGTTGATGAGTTTAAACTACTTTTTACAGAAGTTTTGGAAAGGGACAGGGGAAACGCTTTTGATTATCAGTCAAGCCAAGGCTATGAGCCACTTAGAAAGGCAATTTGCGATTATGTTATAAATAAAGGCATAAAAACCGGCTTTGACAAAATCCAAATAATTTCAGGCTCACAGCAGGGAGTAGACATTGTTTCCAAAGGGATTTTGTCCGCAGGAGACACAGTTATTGTGGAAAATCCAACATATTACGGTGCTATGGCCGCCTTCATGTCAAGGGGATCGGATGTAGTGTCTGTTGATATGACTCCCGATGGGATTGATATTGAGACTCTGACTGCTAAAGTGAGGGTATACCGTCCAAAGTTACTTTACATCATGACATATTATCAAACGCCAACCTGCTTTTCCTACAGCATTGAAAAAAAACGCCAGCTTTTAGAACTTTCCGCTCAATACGATTTTCACATAATTGAAGAGGACAATTTATCTGATTTTTATTATCAGGATAAAAACAAAAGCCCTATAACGCCGCTTAAAGCCTTAGATTATAAAAATCGGGTTATATATATAAAAAGCTTTTCAAAAATCCTTATGCCGGGTCTTCGTCTAGGTTTTATGATTATGCCAAAAAGCATTATGGAAAGCGTGAAATCTGCTAAGTATGTAACTGATATTGAAACGTCTGGTTTTGTACAGCGCGCCTTTGAGCTGTTTCTCTCGCGAGGAGGCTTTGATGCCCATGTTAAAAAAATGACTGGCGCATATAAAAACCGCTATAACGCAATGAAAGAAGCTTCCAGCTCTTATTTAAAGGGGAAGCTTAATTATTCAGTTCCAGGAGGCGGTCTCAGTTTTTGGTATCAGTGTCCGAAGGGGCTTGATTCTGATGAATTTTGTGAGAAACTTCTGCAAAACGGCATTGTAGTTTCTCCCGGAAGTCTCTTTACCGCAAATGGGCAAAAGTCCGATTATTTCCGTCTTAGCTTTGCAAATTTATTGGAAAAAGATATAAAAAATGGTATTAAAATGATTGGAAATTTGTTATAATATTACCCTTGTGCTAAGATGTTGAAGTTTTATGGGTAAAAACTGCTGTGTTTTAGCAACAATAGCTTCTACAGGAGGGTGATCATATGAAAAAAGCCTATATATTTCTAATAAATGGGTTTGAGGAGACTGAAATGATAACATGCGCTGATATTTTAAGGCGCGGAGGGGTAAAGGCGCTTCTTGTTTCGCTAGAAGACAAGAAAACCGTTACAAGTTCCCACAAGATAGTAGTCGAAGCAGATATAATGTTTGATGAAGTAGGGGAAGAGGCGGACGCTTTAGTCTTTCCCGGCGGGGGAGTGGTTGAGGGTTATATGCAAACCGAAGGCCTCCCAGAATTACTTAAAAAATATCATGAAAACGGTAAAATCATCGGTGCAATATGCGCAGCGCCGGTTTTTCTTTATAATTGCGGCCTTTTAAAAGGAAAAAACGCAGTGTGCTTCCCTTCTTTGGTTAATAAGATGCCACGGGCCATCATTACGGAAAAAATCGTTGTTCGAGACGAAAATATAATTACGTCGAAAGGCCCTGCAACATCAACGGTTTTTGCGCTGAAAATACTTGAAATTCTTTGCGGCGAAAGAACGGCCCGGGCTGTTTCCGAGTCATTTCTCATGCCGTTAATATATAAAAATTAACTAAATAAGCGGTAGGCATTTTTCAAAGGTATGTAAGAAAAAATTTTTTTTAGCTCCATGGAACTTGCCTCCGTTATTTTATTCTCTCTAAACGCCAGCACAACTGTTCCAATATCCAACCCGTAAATAAATGAAACATCCTCCATGTTATACAAAAAAGGCATTCCGCATGTGACTTCGTTTTTGAACATAACGCAGATTTCGCTACTGCCGTGTTCCATTATCTCGAAAAATCCCATTTGGTCAATTTTTTTTATATCTCTTTCTTCAATTATTTTTCTGACTTCTAATTCAGATAAATTCAAGAGTTCTGCGGCCTTAGATATAGTAATAGTTTTTGTTTTCGTTTTAAATATAATATCTATTTCCATAAGTTTGGGGGCTATGAACTTTTCATAAAAATCCAGATAAGTTTTTAATTTATTCTTCGGAAGAATGTCCATTTTAAATTTCCCCTTTCTTTTTTTATTAAAATATTATAACATAGGAAAAATTAAATTTCATATGCAATTAATGGCATGTTTTTTATAAATAAAATCTCCATATATTCTCCATAAATCTGTGTAAAAATAGTAACAAAGTTTAATGGGGGTGTCCCTTTGAAACACAAAAAAATTCTTATAGCTGAAGATGAGCCTAAAATAGCCGAAGCTGTTGAAGCATATTTAGAAAAGGAAGGATACACTGTGCTTGTAGCTTATGATGGAAGAGAGGCTCTTAACTTATTTGAAAATGAACATCCTGATATGTTAATCCTTGACCTTATGATGCCATATATTTCAGGAGAAGAAATCTGTAAGGCCATTAGAATTAAATCCCGCATACCGATAATTATGCTGACGGCTAAGGTAAGTGAAGATGATAAAATAGAAGGGCTTAATATTGGGGCAGACGATTATATCACAAAGCCGTTTTCGCCTCGGGAACTGGTTGCCAGAGTGAACAGCCTGTTTCGCCGATGTGGAAACGGAATTTCCCCTTCATTTAATGTAATGAGCTGGAATAAGGGCGATTTAGAAGCTGATTTTGAGGCTCGTGAGATGAAGAAGCATGGAGATTTTATAAACCTTACTCCCAATGAATTTAAACTGTTTGCCGCTCTTGCAAAGTATCCCAACAAAACCTTTACACGAGACGAATTGATTGAAATTGCTCTGGGCGTTGATTTCGACGGCTATGACAGGACAATCGACAGCCATATAAAAAATCTTCGCGCCAAGATAGAAACAGACAGCGCAAACCCTGTATATATTCTGACGGTTAGGGGTATCGGATATAAATTCGGAGGGAGAAGTGATTGAAAACTAGCTTAAAAATCAAACTGATAATGTCATATGCTTTACTGTCTCTTATCCTTGTTTTTTCGCTTTTATTTGTTTCAAACATTATGCTTGAAAAGCAGTTTAATAAATATGTCATTGAAAAGCAGGAGCAGAAAAACCTTGATATTGTAAATTCTGTGCTTTCTAAGTTTCAGGAAGGAAAATTTCCGAATTCTGATTATCTTTTGTCTATAGGGCAAAACGCTCTTAATGAGGGCATTATTCTAATGGTGAATGGCAAGGATGGCAGAGAGGTTTTTTGCATGAGCTGTCTTGATAATATGGGCTGTGAAAACATGCTTAATGCCATGGAAAACACAATGCGCCGAAGGTATCCCGACTTTGACGGTGAATATACTGAAAAAATATATCCTCTTTCAAAGGACGGAGTAGATTATGGAACAGTGAAGCTTGGCTTTTATGGTCCATTCTATTACAATGATGCCGACATAAAGTTTATGGAAGTGCTTAACACATTGTTTGTGGAAGGAGCTTTAGTATTCTTTGTTATTGCGGTTGTTGTGGGATTTTTTATGGCAAACAGAATTTCAAAGCCAATAAATGCGGTGACGGTAAAAACCAGAGAGATTGAGAAAGGGAACTATTCTCATAGAATCGCATTCCATTCAAACACCACGGAAATAGACAGCCTCATAGATAGCGTTAACGCCCTTGCCGCTACTCTTGAATTACAACAGGCTCTTAAAAAGCGTATGGCAAGAGATTATGCCCACGAATTCAGAACGCCCCTTGCAGCTATTCAGTCAAATCTTGAAGGCATAATTGACGGAGTTTTTGAGCCTTCAAATGAGCGAATCGAGAGCATTCGGCAGGAAATACTACGGCTTTCAAGAATGGTGTCGGAGATAGACAAAATTGCCGAACTTCAAAGCGAAACAGTTCTTAAAAAAGAACATTTTAATTTCTGTGAACTGTTAAAGCAAAATCTAAGCACTTTTGAATCTGAGTTAAAGGAAAAAGGCATCAGATTAAGCTTGCAGGCCGAACCCTGTGAAATTTATGGGGACAGGGACAAAATCAGTAGCGTTATTATAAATCTCATTTCCAATGCAGTGAAATATACGGACAAAGGCGGAAAGATTGATGTTTCCGTTAAAGGCGAAAAGGACAGTATTATCTTTTCTGTCGCTGACAATGGAGTTGGGATTTCAGAAGCGGATTTGCCACATATATTTGAGCATTTATACCGCTCTGATATTTCCCGGGCAAGAAATACGGGCGGCTCTGGCATAGGGCTTTCAGTGGTAAAGGCGTTTGTGACTGCCCACGGCGGAAGTATAGAGGTTAGTAGTGAGCCCGATAAAGGAAGTGTATTTACAGTAATACTAAAAAAACGTTAGGGTTGTTTGCCATAAAAACAGAAAGGTTGGTGAAATATGTCACAAATGGGGGTTACAAAACAACTTTCAGTTAAGGGAATGTCTTGCAGCGGCTGTGAAATGAAAATTGAAAAGAAATTGAAGTCTCTTAACGGAGTTATAAAGGTAAAAGCAAGCGTTAGCGGGGGTGTGGTAAGGGTTACTTATGACGATAACAAGGTGTCTATGCACCAAATAAGGCAGTTAATCATTGGTCTTGGTTTTGAGATAGTTGACAATCCAAGGAGTATTCGCCAAAATAATAAGAAAAAATACTTTCAGCTTGCCGTTATTGCTGTCATATTGCTAGGGGTTTCTGTACTTATTAACAATTTTGGCGGCTTTGATTTCTTTAACTATTTTCCCGAAGCCAAAGTCGGAATGAGTTATGGTGCGGTTTTCGTAATCGGACTTCTGACCTCTATTCACTGTGTAGGTATGTGCGGCGGCATATGTCTTGCCCAGTGCGTGGGAACAAGGGGTGAGAGCAGGGCGGAGCGTATCAGACCTAGTTTTTTGTATAATTTAGGCCGTATAATATCCTACACGATTGTTGGCGCATTAGTGGGCGCGCTTGGCTCTGTTATAAGCTTTAACGGTGTGATGCGTGGGGCAGTGGCTTTGTTCGCCGGAATATTTATGATAATCATGGGATTAAATATGCTGGATCTTTTCCCATGGCTACACAAGTTAAGTTTAAGAATGCCCAAATTTTTAACAAAAAATATTGACGGCAAAACCAATAGTCCACTATATATTGGGCTATTGAACGGACTGATGCCCTGCGGCCCTCTGCAAGCCATGCAGCTTTATGCCCTGTCAACTGGTTCATGGGTAACAGGCGCGATTTCAATGTTTTTGTTCGCCCTCGGTACATCGTTTTTGCTATTCGGTTTAGGGGCGGTAAGCTCACTGCTTTCTAAAAAATTTACCGCAAAACTTATGGTGGTCAGTGCCGTGCTTGTTATTCTCTTGGGGACATCTATGTTTAACATGGGACTTAGCATGTCGGGATTTTTGGGAATAGGTACGGAAACAGCTGAAACAGGCGGTTTTGAGCCTGTTATTGAGGACGGATACCAGATTGTTTCGATAGAAGTTGCGCCGAGAGCATACTCCCCTATTACAGTTAAAAAGGGGATTCCTGTAAAATTTAATCTTCACGTTAAACCAGAATATCTAAACGGCTGTAATGATGCCGTGATAATACCTGAATACGGAATCAAGCTTCCTCTCGAGCCCGGCGATAATATTGTGGAGTTTACTCCTACAGAAACAGGCGTTATTCCATATAGCTGTTGGATGAATATGATACGCAGCAGTATTACAGTTGTTGAATAGAATCTCCATAAAATCTTCACAAAAAAGAGATATATTTAAGAAAATTTAAAATAATAGAAAGGGGTATTATTATGAAAAAAAGTGTTTTAATAGCATCATCAGTTATGGCGGCTGTTCTTCTTGTTGGAGGAACAGCGTTAGGTGCAAATGAACTTGGACTTTTTAATAATAAGGCAGAAGCGGAAATATCTAAAACTTTGGAAGAAACAGGAAATGTTAGGGAAATCGTCACAGAGCTTGATTCATTTAGATATCCGGAGCTGGTTTTGGAAAAGGGCGTGCCCGTTAAATGGACTATGACGGTTGACGAAAAAAATCTTAACGGCTGTAACAATGAAATTATTATCCCGTCCCTTGGAATATCATGGGAGCTTAATCCCGGTGAAAATGTTATTGAATTTACTCCAGAGGAAACAGGCGTCATTCAGTATAGCTGTTGGATGGGCATGATTGGTTCCACAATCGCAGTTGTTGACGACATTAATAATTATAACCCCGATGAAATTAAGGCTCAGATTTCAGAACTTCCAAAAGGCGGCGGAGTCTGTTGCGGCTCGGGTGGTTCTTGTCACTAAACGATATTACCACACCGACTAAAACTTGCCTTGCAACTTTTAGTCGGAGCCCCTTAAAATGGGCTTGCGGCGACATAATAATTGTAATATTTAATTGTCGCCTCAATAAAAGCAGGAGGATTATAGCTAATGCGTGAGACACTTAAAATAACGGGCATGACTTGTGCGGCTTGTTCTGCCAGAGTTGAAAAAATGGTGGGGAAGCTTCAGGGCGTTGAAAGCTGTGTTGTTAACCTTACAACTGAGAGGATGACAGTTGAGTTTAACGAGGAAATGGTTGGCCCTAACGACATCAGGCAGAGAATAGAAAAAGCGGGCTACGGATGGGCAGAAATAAAAAAGGACGCTGTTGACCAGGATAAAATCCGAAAGGAAAAAGAAATCAAAACCCTTTGGACAAAATTCATAATCTCAGCAATCTTTACAATTCCCCTTTTGTATATTGCAATGGGGCATATGATTCCCGGCATAAAGCTTCCTATACCGGAAATAATTGACCCAATGAAAAATCAGTTAAACTTTGCTGTTATCCAAATATTTTTGACAATACCTATTCTCATAGCGGGACACCGTTTCTATTTGGTGGGATTTAGAGCTATAGCACTGCGTTCACCCAATATGGACAGCTTAATTGCCATAGGAACATCTGCCGCCTCTATTTACAGTCTTTACTCCACATATCAGATAATGATTGGCAATCATGATTATGTAGAAGGTTTGTACTTTGAAACGGCGGGCGTAATTATCACTCTGATCCTACTGGGAAAATCTCTTGAAGCTGTTTCAAAGGGCAAAACCAGCGAAGCCATTAAGAAACTTATGGGGCTTGCTCCGAAAACGGCAATTGTTATTAAAAACGGCGTTGAAGCCGAAATACCTATTGACGAAGTAATGGTTGACGACATTATTTTTGTTAAGCCTGGTTCAAAAATACCCGTGGATGGCGTTGTGGTTGAAGGAACTACAGCCATTGATGAAGCCATGCTTACAGGTGAGAGTATGCCTGTAGATAAAAAGCCCGGTGACAAGGTTTTTGCCGCTTCAATCAATAAAAACGGAATCATAAAATTCAAGGCCACAAAGGTTGGAAGCGACACGGCTCTTGCTCAGATTATCAAGCTTGTCGAGGATGCCCAGGGAAGCAAAGCTCCTATTGCCCAAATGGCGGATATTGTATCTAGGTATTTTGTGCCTATCGTCTTTTGTATAGCAGTTATTGCTTTTTTGGCGTGGATGATAAGCGGTCAATCTCTTATATTCTCGTTGACAATATTTATCGCCATTCTCGTTATAGCCTGCCCATGTGCGCTTGGCCTTGCAACGCCCACTGCCATTATGGTGGGGACAGGGAAGGGAGCAGAAAACGGCATACTTATTAAAGGCGGAGAAGCTCTTGAAACAACCCACAAAATACAGACAATTGTATTTGACAAAACAGGTACAATTACAGAGGGCAAGCCAGAAGTAACAGACGTTATTCCCACTGACAGCGGACAATTTAACGAAGATAAATTATTACAATTGGCAGCATCTGCGGAAAAGGGCAGTGAACATCCTCTCGGCGAAGCTATTGTCCGTGGGGCAGACAAAAAGAACTTGCCAATACTCGCTGTATCGGATTTTGAAGCCCTTACAGGCAGAGGAATAAAGGTTAAGATTTCAGGTCAGGAAATTCTTGCCGGGAACATAAAACTAATGAATGAACAGGGTATATCAATAGAAAATATGGAAGCCGAAGCTAACCGCCTTGCAAGTGAGGGCAAAACCCCGATGTATATTGCTGTTGACGGGAAAATCTCCGGCATTATT
>CAYLSP010000015.1:0-12453 GCA_964385935.1 uncultured Defluviitaleaceae bacterium | reverse complement strand
GAGGATTACACATGATCAGACCCAGCAAAAAAGTAGTTTTAACGTTAGCAGCAGGCACAATGGCAACCGCAGTAGCAATCGGAGGCATCTTCGCGTGGTTCACTAGCACAGGACAGACAGGAGATTCAGAATTCAAGACAGCAGTCGTAGCGCTTGAAACAGGAATGAAAGCACCGACAACAATTAGTTTCTACCCGGGACATGCGGGCACAATTACTGCACAAAAAGCTTTGGAAGATGCTGTAGTTGATGGCGACGGACTTGCCGCAGACGCAGACAAAAACTTTTCACTTTGGTGGGATGCTCACAATAAGGACTTTACAGAGTATCTTCATGAACAGCATACTACAATACCAGATGCCAATGACGGAAAAGTACACTTTATTACATCAGAAATTGAATCAGTATATAACAGAGTTGACAATGTAACTCCAGGTAACTTTATTTACGCTAACTACACAGCAACAAATACTTCAACCGTTCCTGTTTATTTAAGAGTTAAAGCTGCTGAAGTTGAGACCGACAAAAACGGAACTACACCTTTTGTTCAAACAGCTTCCATCGTATGGCCACACGGAGATGCCTTAAAAGAGGAAGACGGCGAACCAATAATGACCTTAATGGTATACGGCAATGATGGATATTTCTACTACCCAACACCTATCCTTCCAGAAGACAAAAATATTGAAATTATGTTTGCTGCTTACATCCCAGGCGCAATTAATGGCAATGATGTACAGGATACAAAGATTGTACTACTTGGATCTGGAGATTCAGAAGAAGAACCTGGAATGGAAATTATTCAGGCTACAAACAATGCAGTATCATTTGCTGACGGTTGGAAAGACTCTGGCGTAACATTTGAACCATACGTACCAGTAGAATAATATTTAACTACACAGATTAATACATAAGACACATACAGATAAATTAAGTAGTTTAAGTTACATGATTAAAGCCACCTGTATGGCCCGCAATCGGATCGTGCGGGTGGCTATTTAAATATATCTTTTAATATGAAAATAACCGTTTGATGAGCTTCTTGTCAGACTTAATTATATATAAATGAGTTTATCCAGCAAACTTTCAGGAGGTGAGGCGGTATTATGGCGAAAAAAATTGTTGTAGGATGTTTAGTCAGCATTTCTATGTTGTTATTTGGTGTTAATTGTGTTGCGTTTGGATGGTTTGAGTCATTCATAAACTTTTTTAACATTGAGTATAATACCGCGAAAATACAACTGACTATCGACGAGAATTATGATGACGCTAATATAAAAATTGTTGATTTCGGACCCAATGCGATGCCTTTCCAATATCCTCTTGAGACTGCTTTAGCCAAAACCTTTCAGGAAAACGTTACTGATGATTTAAAACAATATAATTTAAACACTGTTTTTCTTGAGGTATGGCAGGACTCTTTTTATAAAGCAAAGGGTTCTCTTATGTATAACCGTTATGACTTGATTACACCTGGATGTTTGGTTTTTAAATCCTGTACATTCGTTAACGATTCTAACGTTCCTGTTTATTTCAGGATTAGCAAGCCTACCATGGAAATCATTAACTATCCCGATTTAAAATTGAATTTTGCTTCCCTTGCCTGGTTAATGGATTCGGAAAAACGGGAATATGTTTGGGAGTTTGATGCTGAAAAAGATGTTTTGCTTCTTGACGGTGGCCCTGGAGACGATTATTTCTACCTTTCCACTCCTATAGATCCGGGAAAAGAGTTTACCGTCATGTTTGTGAACAGCATCTTCGGTTATGCTAATAATAATTCCGTTCAAAGTAAACTTGTAAATTTCTCTATTGCCGACGCGGAACTTATTCAGGCCACCAATAATTCAGTCTATCTGGAGGACAGTTGGCGTAGAGTATCCCTTGACGGAAAAGTGAAGTTCATACCTTATACAGAATTTATAATTAAGTGAAAAGTGGTGTCTAAATGGATATAAAAACATTCTTTTATTACTTTGTTAAAGCACTTAATATAGCGTTGACAGTTGTTGTGGTAGTATTCTTCTTGTTTTTCGGCTATATTTTTTACTGCAATATTGCTAAAATGCCAGTTCCTCAGTTGGGCCCAATCCGTATGTTCGTGGTTCTTTCAGACAGTATGGTGCCCACTTTTAAAACAGACGACGCTGTGTTGGTTATTGAAACCCCGCCTGAAAAGCTTAACGTTGATGATGTTATTGCGTTCTATGCCTTTGAACAGGACGTTGCCATAACACACAGAATAATAAAGATTGAAAAAACAGCGGGCAGTTACAACTTTAAAACCAAAGGTGACAACAATACCGTTGCAGATAGTTTTGTCACGCCTGACTCCAGAATAATCGGTAAATATTTCTGGCATATACCAAACTTTAACACCTATCTTACCAGCCTGAAAGAAACACCCTATGTAATTGCCTTTCCCATAATTTTGTTGGTTGTGCTTCAAAGTATATTCAATTATTTAGAAAAGAAACTGAAACCGGAAAAGAAAGAGAAAGTGGCTGTTTTAGCCGAAATCCCGCCGAAAGGGGATGACCATATTGAAGAGGAACATAATGAAATCAACGTTAGCCAAGACGAATCAAATAAGGCGGAATAAAACTGCTAGAGTAATTTTAACTTTATCAGTTTTGGGATTTGCCTTTGCTTATTTTGTTCAGCTTCCTGATTTGAACGCATGGTTTACTTCAAATGTACATATTGATTCCCCTAGTAAAAATGTACTGAAAATGGCAAATCAGGACAACTCCGTTGGTTTTACTGCAGAATTGGAAGAGCAGACCGCTGAAATTTTGCTTGACTCATCTCAGACCTTAGAATTGTCAGGAGTCCTCTCATCCGCTCACTCCTATAGCGATGCAAAGAATGAAATGGAGAGATATTTGGATAGCGACTCTGTGACAAGTTCAACTCTTTCTCAAGGACATGTGGTTAAAGTCCGATATGACTTCATTTACAGTGATGCTGAAAATAATTTTCCAGAGGTTTTTGTCCGCTTTAAATCAAATACAAATCAAGGCAACGCCTTGATGATAAACGGCGCGGAACAGCTTTGTATCCAGTCGTTAAGCTATTTTGATTCAAACGGAATCCGTCTTTCAATGCCCCGATTAAATCTTTTTGGGGAAGACGCTTTTTACTATCCCGCTCCAATTATGCAGGGAGACAGGATTGCCTTGGAGTATGTCCTGTTTTTTAGTGAAGCGGTTGACCCTAACAGCGTTGCTGACTGCCTCGATTACGAAGTTATTCAGGCTACCAATAACGCATGTGTATTTAAATGGAATGTACAGATTTCTGACGGTGTTGTTGAGCCCTATGACTATTCATCTTATGTTGATGAACCCTATGGACTCTTTGACTTTGATCTAACAGACTTAACTAATACATCTACATCTGACACAGACGATATTACTACCCCTGATGAAACTGAAAACAGCACACTAGAAGACGTATTAACCGAAGATTCCTTAAATAATGAAGAAAAGTCTGCCGAAGATTCTGAAGAAACATCCAGTGAGACAACTGACGAACAACCTTCATCTGGAGAAATTAAGGCTGAAGAGGAAAGTTCTGATAACCTGTCATCCCCGGATGAAACATCTGACAGCCGCCCTGAAAATGACGAATAATGGGGCTTAACCTACATTTTTTTAGGAGAAAATATGGCCAAAAGGAAAAAAATAATTGCAATCATTCTTATCATAGCCGGCGTTATAGTTATAGCTTATCCTTGGGTAAGAGCTCTGTATTTCAATAGCATTCAGACCCAGGTAATGCAACTATGGCTGGAAAGCGTTGCCGACGGAACTCTTGCCACTCCCTCTCCGCAGGACTCAAATGCGCAATATGACCCCTCAAATGGGAATGTAATTGAGGATCAGAACGGCATATGGATTGAAGACGTTAACCCCATCATTGACCTTGAATATATGAAAAACAACATGGAAGGCATTATAACAATTGACAAAATAAACTTAAAAACGCCCATTTTGAAAGGAGCAACTAAACGTAACCTCGATATCTCTATTTGTTCAGTGACCCATACTGGTGAAATGGGCGAAATCGGCAACTATGTGCTTGCAGGACACAAAAGCAGGATTTATGGAAGACATTTTAACAGATTATTAGAAGTATCTAAAGGCGATTTGATTTTAGTTGAAAACGGCATAGAAAAATTTGAATATGCCGTTGACGAGGTGTTCAGTATAGACCCCTCAGAGACATGGGTGCTAGGTTATGAAAGTGACAAAAAAATAATCACACTTATTACATGTGATTATCGTACAGACCCCGTTGGTCGGTTCATTGTAAGAGGAACACTTATAGAATGATTCAGACTTTCTAGCATTTCCTGTTCCGGCTCCTCTACTCCGAACCATATACTTACTTGCCTTGCGCCCTGATAAGAAAGCATCACCAGGCCGTTCATGATTTTGCAACCTTTTGATTCGGCCTGTTTAAGAAATAATGTTTTATCCGGGCTATACGCGGCATCGAAACAAATATGAGACGGCTTAAAAAATTTTTCATCTACCGGAGTTTCATTTATTTCTGGGTACATACCAACGCCAGACAGATTTAACAACACATCTGATTCAAGAATACATTTCCCTGTAATATCCATATCTTTTATCAGAACAGGGACACAGATACCCGGGAAATAAAAATTAATATTTTTAGATAGCAATACGCAAGTATTTGAGCGCGAAGATATATATATCTTTTTCGCTCCTTTTTTTGCTAACTCATAACAAACTGATTTGCTTGTGCCGCCTGCTCCGAATACAAAAAACACGCTGTTTTTGTATTCTACTCCTTCATGTATTAGCGCTTTTAGAAGCCCGATTCCGTCCGTGTTATAGCCCTTAAATTTTCCGCCTTCCATAACCTTAACCGTATTGCAAGAACCTATCATTCTTGCTGTGGGGTCTATGTCGTCAAGATATTCCATTATGACTTCTTTATAAGGAGTTGTAATGGCCAGCCCAGCGAAATTCATGTGCCTTATCCCTTCAAGAACCGGTTTAATACTTTCATTCTCGCTAAGCTCTATAGGTAAATAAAGGCCGTTTATGCCCAATTTTTCATAAACATCATTATGAGCCATGGGAGAAAGAGATTTTGAAATAGGGTGTCCCAAAAGCCCGACTAATTTAGTGGCTGTATTTATAATTTTCATGGCAACCTCCTTTCATGTTTATTTAATCAAGTCCCACGGGGTAATCATGCCCAAAATTGTTTCTGAAGGTTTTCCGTTTTCAGTAATAAAAACCACAGACAGCAGTTTATTTTTTTTATAATTGTCCTCAAAAAGCTGCGAAACATCATGAATCGGGGTATTATGGGGAACAAATGCAAAGTGGCGATTTTCTGAATTATTCAGACTAAGATATTCTTTAAATGCACTAATTTTTGTTCGTTGGTCGATTGTAACGCTTCTAACGGCACAGATATAGGTATAAATTATTTTTTCATTCAGAATCCCAACAAGGTTTTTATGTTCATAAATGGGAACATTTGTATACCCCATTTTATGCATTTTTTCAAGGGTAGGCATAAGCGGGTCACTAAGATGGGCAATTACTATTTTATCCTTTGGAATGGAATATTTCAGAGCCAACTCAGGATTCGAGACGCGTTCTAAAACCTCTCTTAGCATCTTAATCATAGAATCCGAGGGAGTTACCGCAAAATCTCCATTTCCCACTTTAGGATTATGCGTTAAAAAGTTTCTTACAACCCGACAAAAATTTATTTCCTCTTTATATTCCGCTAGATATGGAATATTCATGAGCTTTCCGACGATATTTATAGAATCGGCATCTTCTCTGTCCGAAAAATACGTCACCCTACCCACATATTCAAGTTGACGGTATAAATCCAAAAATATCTCTGTTTTATTTGACATAGATTATTCCTCATTAGACACGTAAAGTTAGAAATTCATTATATTTCCTACAACTAACATTGTCAATAAATTATTAAGACCTCTGAAAGAGGAAAATCTTCCAAAGGTCTTGTGTTTTTTTATTATGGTTTAATTTAATACTCTGCAAGCGGATACATAAGTCCTTATGTAATAAGCTTCTGACAGATTTGAAATCATTACCGCGTATGTACTTGAACTGGAAGAATGTATAAAATCTCCATTCCCGATATAGATTCCCACATGGGAAATCTGTCCGTTATTGCCTCCTGTTGTATCAAAGAAAACCAAATCCCCTGCTTGAAGTTCTGATTTTTGAAGGGGCGTACCATTTCTAACCATGTCTCTTGATGAGCGGTTAAGATTTATTCCAAAGTTTTTCATTACTGAATATACAAAGCCAGAACAGTCAACGCCTTTTCTTAAATCGGTTCCGGCCCATCTGTATGGCGTTCCCAAAAACTGTTTAGCAAAGGCAACAACTTCTGTTCCTCTTGAAGCCTGTGGCTTTTCGCCAGTAAAAAGGGTAGTGAACTCAGCTGAAACAAAACCTTCCATGCCGTTGTATTTAACCTTGTGCCATTCTGTTCCCTTTTCCACTAAATCAATATAATATTTATAAGGCGCAACGCCTAAAACATCCGAATCAATAGAGGCAGCTTTTCTTATTTTGAGCCCGTTATCAGATTCAACAATTGCATAGTTGCCAATTGTTGCAGTGGCAGATAAAACCCCTGAGGTTTGAGCTTCTTGGGTTACATAGGCAAGATTTTGACCGCTAATAAAATCCCTATGTATATATCCCGCAGTTCCCTTATAATTAACTGAATAAAATTCACCGTTAACTGCATTCACCGTCACAGCGGCTCCAGAGCTAAGCTTGTCTAATATTTCGCTACTAGAAGATGCACCTTTTCTGAAATTAACATCGTTGCCGTTAACAACACCGTCAACAGATAATACTTTTACAAACTGTCTGGAAATAAAAGCCACACCTGTGGCTTGACTATCGATTTTGAACCAGTCGCCTTCGGCAGAAAGTATGGTCAATTTTTCTCCGTTTGAAAATTTTCCTAAAATAGCCGAATCCAATGAGTTACTTGCTCTTACATTAACATCATCACCGTTCACAACGCCGCTATCAGCCGCAAAAACAGGAGATGTGCCAAAAATCAAACTTGCGCCCAAGGCAAAAACCGAGATCAGAATATTTTTTTTCAATTTCATATTGCCCTCCAAATGCAAAATCGTGTTGAATATACGTAAGATTTAATTAAAACGTAATATTACATTTCATTTGTTACTAAATTGTTACAATTTATTATACTATAATGTCGGAAAATGTCAACTAAAAATGTCTAAGATATTTCTTTTTTTACATAATTTGATAAGCTTTATTTCTTTCAAATTTTTTCATTTGTTAACATGATATTTCATTATAAAGAATTCCTAAAAGCAAATAATACATTTGCAAGAGATTTATTTTTTGGAGGGGATAAAGTGAATTTTAAAAAATTAATAGTAGGATCCCTAGCGGCTTTAGCCATGACATTTTCCTCATGCGCTGCAAATATAGAGAATATGGCCGCTAGGGATTCAAAGCTAAATCTTAATGACCCATTTGTAACAGAAGCAGTAGCGGAAACGGCGAACGGAGACAGTAGTTCAGCCGTTTTTCTGTCAAATTTTAAGACAAAATATAATGTAAACCCAAAGGCTAGAGCAACTAATATAGCCCTTGCAGCAAATTCAATAAACGGTAAAATTATTAAACCAGGCGAGATATTTTCTTATAACCGAGCAATAGGATCAACAACTGCGGAAAAGGGTTATAAAAAAGCCAAAATATTTGTAAATGGCAAGGAAGAAGAAGGTATGGGCGGGGGAATCTGCCAGGTCAGTTCAACTCTGTATAACGCGGCAAAAGCGGCCGGAATGGAAATTATAGAGCGTCATCCTCATTCAAAAAAAGTTTATTATGTAGGAGACGGTAATGATGCGGCGGTTTCTCCCGGAGGGATTGACTTTAAATTCAGAAATATAAAGAATTTTAACGTGCAAATAGTGGCTAAGGCGGAAAACGGCGAAGTCAGTACAGGCATAATACAGATTTAAGGGGGAAAACTATGAGAAAAGTAATTGCAATATTTGGCTTTCTCATGTTTTTTGTTGTAGGGGGATGTGAAAAAGCAAACAAAGATATATCTCTTGCGAATTTTATGGAAGAAATAAAATCAGAAGCAAAATTTAAGGACGGGGTATTAGAAGATTTAACCGATCCCGAAATAGCTAGACAATACGGAATAAACCCATCAGATATAACCGAAGGTTATGTATATTATGAAAAAGACGGGGATAAATCCGAAAAAATTATTATTTTGGAGGCCGTAAACGAAAAGTCTATTGAGGATTTGGAAAAAGCAGTTCAAAATGAATCCATAGGTCTTAACAAAAGATTTGAAGACGATACGGATGAAAGCGAAAAATTAAGTAAAAGCTTTACAAAAACCAGCCATAATTATGTAATTCTTGTTAACTCAGAACAGCATAAAGCATTGGAAAAGAAAATTGATGAAAAATTGAAGCAGTAAATATTATAATTTCATTGTTATAATAAATTTTTTAAATCAAGACATAATATAATTTGACGTAAACAATTGCGTTAAATACTTTTTAGGAGGAAAAAAAATGAGATATAGAACTCTTGACTGGATTGCATTAACATTAATAATCATTGGCGCCATCAATTGGGGTCTTATCGGTTTTTTCCAGTTTGATCTGGTTGCTGCTTTGTTCGGCGGCATGTCATCTGGAATCAGCCGCGTAGTATACGCCCTGGTGGGATTATCAGGTTTATATTCATTAAGCCTTTATGGAAAAGTTGACAATGTTGAGGTTATTTCCAGAGATTAATCCTGGTGTTCAAAAAATCCTTGCGCATACTGTCTCCAAGCCTTCACTTGGAGACAGTTTTAAGAACCTGTCCTTAAAATTAAGGGGCAGGTTCTTATATTCAAAAAAGACAACCCTTTTTTGTAAAAATTTTTTTTCTTTTTAACTAATAATTTAACAAATTTTTAATTTTTAAGCATGTATAATTGGGTCATAAATACGGAAATGCACAGAGGGTGGTGCTGTTGCTTGAAATTTATGCTGATGTAGTTTTTTTAATTAACTTCTTTATGGATTTATTAATTTTTTACATAACGTCAAAACTCCTTAAAAAAAAGATAAAGATATTAAGACTGATGCTGGGTTCCCTGTTTACTGCTCTTGCTTATTGCCTGTTTATTTTTATAGGGTTCCTGAATCCGTTTATGAACATTTTTTCGCCTTTTTTAATAATACTCTCGGGCGCATTTATTGTATTTCCTTTCTCCTCTGTAAAAGGACTTTTTAAGACAGTTTTAATGTGTTATATTGTCTCCTTTGCCACAGGGGGCGCCGCCATGGTGCTGTTTTACTACTTCAATATTACGGACATACTGGGGACAATGATAGGGATAAGCACAACGGATATCTCCATTAAAATACTGATTGCCGCGTCGGCCTCTTCCTTTATAATATACAAACTGATATTTTATATATACAGACGCTTTTTTTCAATGCCAAAATCTTTTTTAGAGTTAGTCATAAGCTTTAACGGCAAAAATTCAGTTGTCCACACTCTAGTAGATACTGGCAATGAATTAGTTGATCCTATAACAAAATCCCCTGTTATTGTTGTTGAATTTGAGGCAATAAAGAATCTCTTATCGGATAAAACCAAGGAAATTTTTCTTAATAATTTAGAGGATAATCTTCCTGAAATTTTAAACAGGGTCTGCGATAGCGAACTGTCCAGAACCATCCGAATGATTCCTTATAAATCTCTTGGACAGCAAAACGGGATGTTAATCGGCTTCAGGCCGGACGGCGTACATATTCCTGAAACAGATACGGAGAAAAACGACTTCATCATTGCGGTCTATAACGGAAAACTGGGGGACGAGTATAACGCTCTCTGCCCCCATATTCATCAAAATTTTTGAGGCAGGTGATTATTTTGTTTTTATTCAGGCTGAAACTCCTATGGGAAAAAATTGTTTCTAAAACTGCAAAAGGCCGGAATGTATATTACATAGGGGGAAGCGAGGCTCTTCCAACGCCGCTTAACTCAAAAGAAGAAGCCGAATTAATTCTTAGGCTTGGAACAAACGACGACTTATCCGTTAAATCAACCCTTATCGAGCGGAATCTGAGGCTTGTTGTATACATAGCTAGAAAATTTGAAAACACCGGCATAAATGTGGAAGATCTAATTTCCATAGGCACAATCGGTCTCATTAAAGCCATTAACACATTTAAGGCGGAAAAGAAAATCAAGCTGGCGACATATGCTTCCCGCTGTATTGAAAACGAAATATTAATGTATTTAAGGCGAAATACAAGAATAAAGTCTGAGGTCTCAATTGATGAGCCTCTTAATGTTGACTGGGAGGGCAACGAGCTTTTGCTCTCTGACATTTTAGGCACTGATGTTGACATAATCTACCGGGATATTGAGGATGAAGTTGACAGAGACCTGCTTCAAAAGGCACTTAATAAGCTTTCAAAGCGAGAAAAGGCAATTGTAGAGCTGCGTTTCGGCTTAAACGGCATCCCCGAGGAAAAAACTCAAAAAGAAGTAGCCGATATGCTTGGAATATCTCAGTCTTATATTTCTCGCTTAGAGAAAAAAATAATTACTAGGCTCAGAAAAGAAATTAATAGGATGATATGAGGAACCCCCCGTCTGTCTGGCGGGGGGCAAATATTTATAAATTTTCTACAAAAATCCCGAACAATCCTTGACAATAGGATGAATTTGTAATATACTTCTTTTTACAGGATTTTTTACAAATTAATATTATGTACGTGTAGCTCAGCTGGATAGAGCGGGTGACTACGGATCATCAGGTCGAGGGTTCGAATCCTTTCACGTACAGTTCACATACAAAAGACTGTCAAACGTTGTTTGGCGGTTTTTTGTATATAGTATATCTATATGATAACAGGAGATGGTATATGGACACTGTTTATTTTATTGCAACATAGTATCAATAATTCTTGGTATTATTTCTATAATTATCGCCTACAGAGAGAGTAAGAAAAGCAAATAAAATTATGTAAATAATCAAGTTGTTTTGGAAGAAATCAAACAAATTCAAGAAGATATTAAAAAGGATATTGGTTATGTAAATAAAGATTTAGGTAGTATTTAATAATTAATCTACGAGCTAGCTAAGATGGTCTGACTTATATATAATACAAGCACTTGATAACAGTTCGATACAGGCTCCATAAAATTATGATTTTCTTATTTAGTCTACCGCCTCGGATGAAAAAACAGCCTAACTTTTTTGACAACAGTTGCAACGCGCTGATTATACAGCTTATACTGTATTATCAGCGCGTTTTTATTTAAAAGATTTATTTACAGAGCCGCTCCGCAATCTTTGCAAACAGCACAAAAACTTCGCCACGGGTTATGTAATCGTCAAACCGTTTTTCGTATACTGTCACCCCATTTTTGTTAAGGCTGTTCCAGCTTTCCTCCGCAAAATGAGTGATATCCGCTGTTACGTATGCCTTGTTTAAAATCTTACAAATCATCCGAGCTTGAACCTCTGCAATGCATTTCAAATTTTCGTCTTTTAAGAGAAATGCTTCATCTTGAAGGTTGTCATGAAAGCCATTTTCAATAAGAAAAACATGCTTAGCGCTAGTGGCTGCTGCTGAGCGCATAACACCATAATAATCAGAGCCGTCCTCCCCTGACCGAATCTTTCCGCCCCGGTTTGTTGAATCCATGGCTTTTGACACATCAGCCGCAAAAATAGCAGCGTATTCATTGTCCCAAGGTCTGTTTACTGAGTAGTAACACTCCACGCCCTTGCCTCCACCGGCGTTTGAATGTTCCGATATAAATAAATCATAGCCCAATGCTTTTCTTCCTCTGACCTCCAAGTTCGGATCTTCAAATTCCGTCCGTGTCAGATCTGCATTTATGCCGCATCGGATTAGCGCGGATTTTAGGTAATTTGACAGCTTCCACATTCCGTTATATTCTCTATAACCATTTTTTCCGCCGTTTGCGTTTCCTGGACCATGACCGGGATCTATCATCACTTTTGCCATGATATCACTCCCTTTCATCATCCCTACGCCCAGTAGCGTCTTTTAAAAGCTTCTGAGCCACATCCAGACCCTTTATAAGAAACCACGGCACACTGATTGTTCCGTCCTTGCTGGACTGTATTGCAATAATATTTTCTAGAATGCTTCGGCACTCGTTGATTATGTAGCTTGCCAAAGTGAACCATCCTATGAACTGTAAAAATCCTAAGTCAGCTTTCACCATATACCCCAGTCTCGTAAAACACGCAGCTATGAAAAACGAAATCGCTATGATTAGCCAATAGCCCACCTTTTGCCAAATTCCATGTGCGCCCCTCATAGAATCCTCCGTCCCTGTGTATCTTGCCTTTGCCCATCCGGTT
>CAYLSP010000014.1:0-12610 GCA_964385935.1 uncultured Defluviitaleaceae bacterium | reverse complement strand
GAAATATTCCTGCCCCATATGGATTATACGCCGTTTTTTAAAGGATTATGGGGATCTGGATACAGAAAAAATCTGTGCGTCAAATAATTTGCCGCCTGCGGTTTCCATTCATGTCAACACACTCAGAACGGACAGGGCTTCCCTTATTAAAAAACTAAGAGCAGAAAACGTTGAAGTATCAGACGGAGTTTTATTTGAAAACGCGCTGAAAATATCGAAGACCTCGGATATAACGCAATTGGAAAGCTTTAAAGAAGGGCTTTTTCATGTTATGGACGAATCCTCCATGGCGGCAGTTTATGCGTTAAATCCCAATTCAGGCATTTTGGCGGATAGTTGTGGTGCGCCCGGCGGGAAATCCTTTTTATCTGCCTATTTAATGGGTGATTCCGGCGAAATCCACACAACGGACATTCATTTGCATAAGGTGAACTTAGTTAATTCAGGCGCGGAAAGGCTTCGCATAAAAAGCATCAGGGCATACTTTCATGACGCTAGGGAGCTTAATAATGAGCTTATGGGAAAAGCTGATTATGTTATAGTGGATGCGCCCTGCTCAGGGCTTGGGTTAATGAGGCGAAAACCCGATATAAAATATTCTAAATCGGAACGAGATATTGTAGAACTTCAAAAGTTACAAAGAGAGATTTTAACCGCCGCAAGCCAATATGTAAAACCGGGAGGAACTTTAGTCTATTCCACCTGTACGCTGACAAAGGAAGAAAATGAGGATAACGCAGAATGGTTCCTTAACTCCTATGACTTCTCGGCCTCAGAAATGAATATTGGCAATAAAGGCGGTAAACACATGATTTCTATACTGCCATTTGAATACGACACGGACGGGTTCTTTATTAGCAAATTCAAAAAGAACCTGTAAAAGAGGAAAATTATATGGAATGTATTTCCGGCTTTAATATGGGCGAGCTTAAATTATCAATGGAAGCTATGTCCGAAAAAAAATATGTTGCGGCTCAGATTTATAAGTGGATTCATGTTAAAAACGCCGCGTCTTTTTCTGAAATGACAGATTTGTCAAAAAATTTAAGAGACAAGCTTTCTGAAAATTATTATTTGACTAAGATTTCAATAGTGAAGAAACTAAAATCCTCAGACGGAACAATAAAATATTTGTTTGAGTTGTCCGATAATACAAGGATTGAATCCGTTTTGATGAAATATTCACACGGTTATGCCGTTTGCTGTTCCACTCAGGTGGGCTGCAAAATGGGCTGTAAGTTTTGCGCGTCAACAATAGGCGGGTTTATCAGGAATCTTTCGTTTGACGAAATTGCCGCACAGATTTATACTATTAATAGGGACGAAAACATTAAAGTTGGTAACGTGGTGCTGATGGGAAGCGGAGAACCCCTTCTCAACTATGACAATACAATAAAGTTTATTGAGCTGATTTCAGACCCGCTTGGTCAAAACATTTCACAGCGGAATATAACTGTTTCCACCTGCGGAATAATTGGCGGCATTGAAAGGCTTGCGCTTGAAAAAATACAGGATAAAAAGCTGCAAATAACCCTTGCTATATCTCTTCATGCCCCCAACGATGAAATAAGACAGAAAATAATTCCTTTTAACAATGCTTATAATATTAAGGAATTATTTAACGTTTGCAAGGAATATTCAGATATAACGAAAAGGCGTATTACATATGAATACGCATTAATAAAGGGATTGAACGACAGCGTAGAAAACGCAAAAGAATTGGCGGCGCTTATAAAGGGCTCGCTTTGCCACGTTAATTTAATCCCCATAAATCCGGTTTTAGAGGCGGGCTTTGAAAAGCCGTCAAATGAAGTCATTAACAAGTTTTATGGAGCTTTAAAGTCATTAGGAATCGAGACGACAATCAGAAGAGAATTAGGAAGCGACATTAATGCCGCTTGTGGGCAACTGAGGAATAGTGAGGTGCAAAATGAGTTCTGATGTAATTAAAGGCTATGGAAAAACCGACGTAGGTAAGGTGAGACAAAATAATGAGGATTCCATATTTGTGTCAAACGACAAAATCGGACACTTAAACAATCTGTTTATAGTAGCCGACGGAATGGGCGGTCATAACGCCGGCGAAGTTGCAAGCGGCAGATCAATCGAGTTTTTTATAGATTTTGCGAAAAAGACAAAGCAGGAAAATGGTCTTATAGAATATCTGAAAAAGGGCGTTGCCTTCTCTAACAGAAATGTTTTCAATTTAAGCGTTGAAAATCCGGCTCAAAGCGGAATGGGAACGACTTTTACGGTTTTAAGTGAAAAAGACGGAACAATTTATTTTGCTCATGTGGGAGATTCGAGATTTTATATTATAGCCGAAAACCAAATTCGGCAGATAACAGAAGATCACACCCTTGTTAATGAAATGCTGAAATCCGGCGAAATTAATATGGAAGAAGCCAAGACGCATCCTAAGAGAAATCTTATAACTCGCGCACTTGGCACAGAAAATGATCTTGAAATTGACGGCGGCTCACTGCCGCTTAATGATAAAGAAATCGGGCTTATTTGTTCGGATGGACTTATAAATATGCTATCCGATAATGAAATTCTGGAAATTGTTAATTCTTCAAAAATTGAAGACGCCCCTTCAAGGCTTATACAGGAAGCCAACAATAGAGGCGGTTTTGATAATATTTCCGTTATCCTAATCCATAAGGGGTGATGAAATGATACTGGCTCAGGGTCAAATTATAGCCGGAAGATACGAGATTATTGAAAAAATCGGTCAAGGCGGCATGTCCATTGTTTATAGAGCGCGGGATATAAAGCTTAATCGCAACGTCACGTTTAAAGTTCTTCGTGAAGAGCATATAGCGGACGAGGAATTTATTGAAAGATTTACTGTTGAAGCGCGGGCTATAGCCTGCCTTTCAAATCCAAATATTGTGAACGTTTATGACGTCGGCAACGACCAGAACGTCTATTACATCGTCATGGAATATATTGACGGCGTAACACTTAAAGAACTGATTGAAAAGAACGCCCCATTTGATAATGAGGCGATTTTGGGTGTGGCTATACAAATTTGCAGCGCTTTAGCTCACGCTCACAAAAATAATATAATTCACAGGGACATAAAGCCACAGAATATTCTTGTCACTTCAAACGGAGATGTTAAAGTAACGGACTTTGGCATTGCACGTATGGCCACCTCAGAGACAATTGTTGCCGGTGGCAGAACCATGGGTTCGGTTCATTATCTCTCTCCCGAACAGGCTCAGGGCGGTCACCTGGACGTTAGAAGCGATGTCTATTCCCTTGGTATTGTAATGTTTGAAATGGCTACAAAAACCCTGCCTTTTGACGGGGACAACCCTGTTACAGTGGCACTAAAGCATGTTAAAGAGGAAATCCCAGACGTACAGACGCTTAATAAAAGCATTTCATCAGCTATTTCAAAAGTAATTGTTAAAGCGACCTCTAAAAAAGCCATAAGACGCTATCAAACTGCTGACGAAATGCTGAGAGAGCTGAGAATTATCCTTGCTGATATCGCCGATGGAGATTCTGATGCACTGGACGAAGACGAATATGCCAGCAAGGTCACGAACACTTTGGTGTTCACTCACAGACAGCAGCAGGAAATTTTAAAGGCCTCAAAAGAAGCGGAACTTGACCGAGATTTTTCGGAAGATGATTCAGGCGAATATGTTGAAGTCTATGTGGACGAGGATTTTGAGGATTTATATGACGAAGATCTGCAAGCCGGAAAATATTATGATGAGGAAGGCAACTCCCTTATATATCCTAAAAAAACGAAAACTGAGGACGAGAAGAGAACTGAGAAGTTCGCTATAATTGCGGCCATTGTTACGGCGTGTTTAGTGATAGGCGTTGCTCTTATATTCATATTACCCGCCATAAATCCTAAAAAAAGCTATACCGAAGTGCCTGACCTTTCAGGGCTTACCATTGAAGAAGCTGAGAAAAAGGCTCAGGATAATAAATTGTCTGTATATGTGCTTGAAAGCGTTTTTAACAGCAATGTCCCTAAAGGCCAGATAATTATTCAGAACTTCGATATAGGCGGAACAGTTCCCGAAGGGACAAGCATAGGCGTTATGGTCAGTCTGGGTGCTGAGGAAACGGAAGTTCCCGACATGGTTTTGAAAGAACTTTCGGTGGCCTATTCTCTTTTGGAAAAAGAACCTCTTTATATACATCCTGTGTATGAATATAGCGATGAATATGCCAGAGAAGTTATTATGAGACAGGATCCTCCTGCTGGAGAGCTTGTTGAAAAAGGCTCTACTCTCACTCTTTATGTAAGCCAGGGAGTAGAAATGAAAACGGTGGTGGTGCCACATCTTTTAGGCATGACTGAAGCCGCTGCGAAAGAAAAAATTAAAAGTGTGGGACTGCAAATAGGTCCGATAACCTATGCTGAATCAGTGACCTATGCAAAAGGAGAAGTTTCGGCTCAAACAATAATCGGCGGAAGGGAAACTTTAGAAAACAGCATAGTGGGAATTACAATCAGTTCAGGTCCTCCTGTTTCAACGCCGCCGCCTGAACCCACAGAATCACAAAGCCCAGGACAATCTCCAAAACCAACTAATTCAGAAAATCCGGAAGAAACTGATAACACTAATAATTCTGGAACACAGAAGTCACAGCTATTGGAATTGACCCCGACATTCCCAGAGGATGCGGAAGAAGTAACTTTAGTTCTGGCCAAAAATGTTGACGGAAGTATTGTGGAAGTTTATAGAAGCGTTATAACAAAAGATCAGTCACTTCCTGTAACTGTAAGGGTTTATGGCGAAGGAGTTGTTGAATTTCTTATGTATGTAGACGGCGTAGTAATCGGCACGCGGAATGTGGATTTTGATAGGTAAAATGATTTGACAATTATCACGAGAGGATGAGATTTATTAAAGGCATTATTATTAAGGGCGTCGGAGGGCTTTATTCAATAAAAACCCAAGACGGGATTTTTACCTGTTCAGCAAGGGGGCTGTTCCGGCTTAAAGAAATAACGCCCCTCATAGGCGACAGAGTTGATATTTTAGCTGATGAAGGGGACGGAACGGGGGTTATTTCTAATATAGAACCCCGTAAAACTGAACTGATTCGCCCAAGGGTTGCCAACGTGACGCAGGCTGTAATAGTATTTGCCGTTAAAAAACCTCTTTTGAACTTTGAACTTATAGACAGATTCCTTATAATGTCGGAGCAGGCTGGAGTTAAGCCGTTAATTTGCATAAATAAAAGTGATTTATTAAAAAGTGATTCTGGATTAAAAGAGACACTAGCGGATTATGAAAAGGCGGGATACAGGGTTCTGATGGTTTCTGCAAAGTCAGGTGACGGACTATCCGAACTTAGGCCTGAATTTGCAAACCATATTTCTGTTTTAGCCGGGCCTTCGGGAGTGGGAAAATCTAGTCTTATAAACGCTCTGTGTCCCGGAAAAAACTTAGAAACGGGCGGTCTCAGCGCAAAAATTGACAGAGGAAAACACACAACCCGCCACGCCGAGCTTATGGAGCTTGAAGAGAACAGCTTTATTGTGGATACTCCGGGATTTACGTCCCTGAATCTGGAAATTGATGAACAGGATTTAGCTCTCTATTATCCAGAATTCAGGCCTGTTGTGGGAGAATGTTTTTTTAACAACTGTTTTCACGAAACTGAGCCGGACTGCGCCGTAAAAGCACAGGTGGGCGGCGCAATCGGAGAGAGCAGGTATGAAAGATATATAAACTTATTAAAAGAAATCAGAGGTAATAAAAATGATTAAGCTTGCGCCCTCCATTTTATCAGCGGATTTTTCAAACATGGGAGAGCAGTTAAAACGAATTGAAAAAGCAGGAGCGGAATATGTCCATATCGACGTTATGGACGGACATTTTGTACCGAATATCTCCGTTGGAGTACCACTTGTTAAAAGTATAAGTAAAACTTCTGACCTTGTGTTTGATGTTCACCTTATGATTTCAGACCCGGGGAAGTATGCCGACGTATTTATTGACAGCGGCGCGGATATAGTTAACTGGCATCTGGAAACTGAAACGAATCATAAAGAATTAATAAAGAGCATAAAATCAAGAGGCAAAAAAGCCGGCTTGACCATAAAGCCCATGACAGAAGCAACAGCGGTTTTTGAATACCTGCCGCTTCTTGATTTAGTTCTTATAATGACAGTTGAGCCGGGGTTCGGCGGGCAGAAAATGATTGGCAGCTGTCTTAAAAAAATTAGGGAAATACGGGATTTTGCGGACAGTAAGAACCTCTGTATGGACGTTGAGGCCGACGGTGGAATTGATTTAGACAATGTAGCTGATGTAATGAAAAGCGGCGCAAATGTTATTGTTGCTGGTTCAGCTGTGTTTAACGAAAAGGGAATTGAAAACAATGTTTTTGCGTTTAAGGAGATTTTTAAAAACAAATAAAAGTGGAGGTTGGCTATGAATTATTGTAAAAAATGTTCAAGGCTTGTAGACAGCGATGTATCTGTATGCCCCTTTTGTGGAAACAATCTGGGTGAGACGGGAAATCCTTCCGTTAGTCCTCTTACTGCGTCTGCCGGAGTCACACCTGTAAACGAACCAAAAGAGGATAATTCTTTAGAACTAAGCCCTCAGTTAAGAGAACTGAGCGATCTCATGAGTAATAATGACGATGAAGAAAAAACAGTGAGACTGACCCAAGACTTTAATAAAGGCACGATTGTAAACCAAAACACAAATGTGGTTTCGGAAGAGCCGAAAAGGTATACGGTTATTAATCCGACGCCTACGCCTGCGCCAACACCAACTCCTACACCTCCGGTTTCCGGCGCTCCTTCCTATGGATTTACCCCTGTAGCACCTACACCGGCACCAACTCCGACACCTGTACCGACCACCACGGTTTATACCAACGACGGGTATAAAACCGCGCCTTCGTCATACCCGGCTCGATATGACGAAACGGTAGAAGATAAGGAAGTAGGTCTTGGACTTAGGATATTCCTATATTTTCTGGCTCTTGTTGCTCCCGTTATCGCTACAATAGTGGGTATTGTGTACATAAATAAACCCGGAAGAAGCGACAAAATATTCGGGCAATCACTTGTCATAATTACTTGCATATTATATGTATTCATTATCCTTGGAATTTGCGGCGGAGTAATTCTTATTCAAACAGGAGCGTCTATATTCTATGACTCTCTGAACTCTTTTAGATATTTCTACTAATATGCCGGACCTATACAGCTTTATCGGAAAAGCGGTCTGTCACCAACTGCCCGAACGGTCATTTTCCGCGGGCGGCTTGGTTTTCCCCGTCTGTGCAAGATGCATGGGGATTTATATGGGCTTTTTGGCCTCTTTCATCTTTATTGCCGCTATGCGGCGATTTGATGGAAAAAGGCCTTTTTCTGTCGCCCAGTCTGTTTTGCTAACTATTGGGTTTTATCCCCTTACAATCGATGTTATAACCTCTTACTTAGGTCTCAGAGAATCAAGCAATTTTATCAGGTATCTGACTGGGGTTTTGTTCGGTTATGCAATCCCGTTTTTTTTAATATTTATTAAAAATTTTAGAATTGGCAGGGAAAATAAGGGGATTATTGTCAGATTCCATGAAGCCCTTTTTATAATTGGAGCGGCCTTTGCGCCCTATTATTTATTTCAAATTAACTCCCCAATTATTTATTATCTGGCGGGAGTGCTTGTCAGCGTCTCTATTTATTTAACCTATTACTGCGTCAGTTATTATTTTGTGGTAATGCTGTTTAAAATAAGAGGGCAGGCTCAGAAGCTTTTGTGTGCGTTTTTGCCGTTTTTAATTATTTCAATGCTCTCTAATTTCAATTTTATTTTTAAATTGTAGAGTTCCGTTTTTTAGTATTGATAATTACGGCATGTTCAGTATATAATATTACGATATAATTGCGTAAAATTGTGATTGTTGCGAGGAGGGGCAAAATGCAGTCAAAGACCGAAAATCAATATGGAACAATTGTAATAGACGCTGAGGTTATTTCCATGGTGGCGGGACTTGCCGCTATGGATTGTTACGGAATTGTGGGGATGGCGGCGAAGGACGTTAAAGACGGAATCGCATCGCTTTTAAAGCCAGATAACCTTACAAAAGGCGTGAAGCTTACCATAACAGATGAAGGCGCTAGCATTGATTTTCATATAATTGTTGAATACGGAACAAATATTTCCGCTATTGCGGACAATCTGGTCAGTACAGTTAAGTATAAGGTTGAAAGTTATACAGGAATTAAGGTGGATAAAATATTTATTTACGTTGAAGGCGTTCGCGTCAATAAAGACAGTTAAGAATCGGCAGTTGAAATGGGGGATTTGTTTCCATAATGTTGAAAATAGACGGAAATACTTTGAGAAATATGTTTATAGCGGGCGCAAATGCCCTTAATGCAAAAAAGGACGAAATAGACGAGCTAAACGTGTTTCCTGTTCCTGATGGAGACACGGGAACGAATATGTCCCTGACTGTCCTTGTGGCGGCTCAGGAGGCCGAGGGCTTAGTTAATAAAACCGTTGATGAAGTTGCAAAAGCTGTTTCCTCCGGCTCACTGAGAGGGGCAAGGGGAAATTCAGGCGTTATTTTGTCTCAGCTTTTCAGGGGATTTTCAAAAGGTCTCAAAGACACAGTAGAAGCCGATGTTGACCAATTGGCAAACGCTTTTGCTCAATCAGTTGAGACGGCCTATAAAGCGGTTATGAAGCCAAAAGAAGGCACTATTTTGACCGTTGCTAAGGCTATGTCCGAAAAAGCCGCACAAATGGCGTTTTGTACCGACGAAATAGAGGTTTTTCTGGCCGAGGTTATTAAGGCCGGTAATGAAATGCTTGCAAAAACGACGGATATGCTTCCGGCTCTGAAAGAAGCGGGAGTGGTTGATGCGGGAGGTCAAGGTCTTGTTTGCTTTTTAACCGGGGCATATAACGCCATAACAGCTGGGGAATCTGATTTTAGCATAGGACTTGTTTCTGAAACAATAAACAAAAAGGAAGTTTCTTACTCTGATTTGACACAGAGCAGTTCGGATATTAAGTTTTGTTATTGCACAGAATTTTTCGTATTAAATGATAAATTTGAAGATAACGCTGAGGACGAATTCAAGAGCTTTTTAGACAATATTGGTGACTCAATTGTGGTGGTTGCGGACGAGGGGCTTATGAAAGTCCACGTTCATACAAACAATCCCGGAACTGTTTTGGAAAAAGCCTTGACCTACGGACAGCTTAATAATATGAAGATAGAGAATATGCGGATTCAGCATACTGAAAAAGTGGGCTTTTTAGAGACTGATAATTCGAGAGGGGACGTAAACGGCGTAGGTTTTGTGGCCGTATCAACAGGTGACGGGCTTGAAGGGATTTTTAAAAGCCTTGGCGTTGACGTTGTTTTAAAGGGCGGGCAAACAATGAACCCCAGTTCAGACGACATATTAGCCGCCGCAATGTCTGTTCCAGCAAAACGAGTTATCATTCTTCCCAATAACAAAAACATTGTCCTTGCCGCTAAACAGGCGTGTTATCTGGAATCGGGCAAGGAACTGTACGTTGTTCCAACAGAGACTATACCTCAGGGGCTTACGGCTCTTGTGACTTATACTCCGATTATGGATATTTTTGAAAACATAGACGCTATGACAACTGCGGCTAAGGCGGTAAAAACAGGGCAGGTCACATATGCCGTCAGAGATACAAAAATTGATGGAGTTGACATAAAAGAGGGAGACATTCTCTGCATGGACGGCTCTAAAATAGCGTTTGTCGAAAATGATTACAACATAGGTGCCTTTAATTTAATAAATCATATGGCGGCTGAGCATGAGCCTGAAATAATAGGCGTTTATTACGGCGAGGACGTTACAGAGGAAAAAGCCCAGGAACTTTATGAAAAGCTTCTGGAAAAATATCCTGATATTGATATTGAAAATCATTATGGCGGTCAGCCACTGTATTATTATATTGTATCAGTCGAATAATCCGGCCGTCTTTAAGACGGCTGTTTTTGTGAGGTAAAGATGAAATCCACTGACGATATAGGTCTTATAAAAAATGTTGGCAAGGAACGGAAGTCCTGTCTTAATAGGCTTGGAATATTCACCGTTGGGGATTTAATCAGCCATTATCCGCGTAGCTATTTGGATAGGTCTGATATTACAGAAATACGTCAAGCCATATGCGAAGATTTCGGGAAAAATCCAATAAGCGTGAAGATCAAGGTAAAGGACTGCAAGCTTGCGGCAACGCCCCAAAAATCCGTTGTTACGGTAAAAATATATGATGATACAGGAGAAATGGAAGCGGTATGGTTTAATCAGCCATATATGAAAAACCATTTTGTGATGGGAAAAGAATATATTTTGACGGGTGTTATTAATAAAAAATTTAAGCCCCAAATGGAATCCCCGGATATAGAAGCTCTTGACAGTAAAGAGCTTTTATCAAGCTGTCGAATCGTTCCTGTTTATCCACTTGTTTCAGGCCTTTCTCAAAAGGTGTTCAGGGGGATTATTCACTCTGCCTTATCAGAAATCAGTGATGAAGACGAATTTTTTAAGGAGCTTTTCCCAGAAAGGTTTTTAGCGGATTATGACATTATAAATAAAAAAGAAGCGGTAAAAAACATTCATTTTCCAGAGACGAACGAATTTTTTTTGAAAGCTAGAAAGCGGCTTGTTTTTGACGAGTTAATAATAACTAGAACGGCTCTGATTAAGCTCAAGGGTTATATTAAAAAGAAAAATGATACAATAATCGAACCTCTTTCTGAAACGGAAATATCTAATTTAGTTCCTTTTGAGCTTACAAACGCGCAGAAAAAGGTTCTTTCCGAAATCATGAGGGATTTGGGTAGCGGATTTACAATGAATCGGCTGATTCAGGGGGACGTTGGTTCAGGGAAGACTGCCGTTGCTGTGCTTGCCTGTTATGCCGTCATAAAGCAGGGTGATTCTCAGGCGGCTATAATGGCGCCCACGGAAGTTTTGGCCAGACAGCATTACTCCTCCATTAAGAAAATGTTAGATAGTGTTGGTGTTAAGACGGTTCTTTTGTCTGGGAAAATGAAGGCCAGAGAAAAAGCTGTAATAAGAGAAGATATAAAAGAAAACAGGGTTCAAATGATAATCGGAACTCATGCTCTGATTCAGGAAATGGTGGAGTTTTCTAATCTTGCCCTTGTCATTGTGGACGAGCAGCACCGTTTTGGTGTAAGACAGAGAAGCAGTCTTGCTTTAAAGGGAGTTAATCCGCACATGGCTGTTATGACGGCAACTCCTATTCCAAGAACTCTGGGGCTGATTTTATATGGCGACATGGACATTAGTATTATTGATGAAATGCCTCCCGGACGGATAAAAATTGAGACTTATGGTGTAACTCCTTCATACCGCCAAAGAATATTTTCGTTTCTTAAAAAAGAGATAGAATCCGGGAGGCAGGTTTATATTGTTTGCCCCATGATTGAAGAAAATGAACAGTTTGAATATAAATCTGTTTTAAAATATACAAGAGAAATTTCCGAGGGCTTTTTTTCTGATTTTAAAGTGGCATATCTTCACGGAAAAATGAAAAATGATGAAAAAAATGATGTTATGGAGAGGTTTTCTAAAGGCGAACTTGACATACTTGTTTCGACAACCGTTATCGAGGTGGGAATAAATGTTCCAAACGCAACGGTTATGTTGATTGAGGATTCTGATAGATTCGGACTTTCACAGCTTCATCAGCTCAGAGGTCGGGTTGGGCGTGGTGCATTGAAATCTTATTGCATACTTGTATCCGGCTCAAAGTCGAAAATAGCAAAAGAACGCATGAAGGTTATGTCCTCAACAAATGATGGATTTGAAATTGCGGAACTTGATTTAAAGCTCAGAGGTTATGGAGATTTTTTCGGCACGGCTCAGCATGGGCTACCTGATATGAAAATAGCGAATTTGTATAGAGATATGGATATTCTGAACGCTGTTAATGACGCAGCCGAAAAAATAAATGACAATTCTGAATTCTTATTGTTTAATAAAGAAGTAGACAAATTGGTATCATTATTCGACAATTCTTCGCTGTAAAGTGTAATTATTTTATTAAAAATTATTAAATCGATAAAAAAGTAGTTTACTTAATCTTTTTTAATGTGTATAATTAAACAGGCTATAAGCACTGGAGCGATTTTTAATGAGGGTTATTTCAGGAAGCGCAAGAGGGGTTTCGCTTTTATCCCCATCAGGCGACAAAACAAGACCTACCGCGGACAGAATAAAAGAGGATATATTCAATATAATAAGCGGTAAAATCCCCGGATCAAGTTTTTTGGATCTGTTTTCAGGAAGCGGGGCAATCGGAATAGAGGCTCTTAGCCGGGGTGCGGATTCGGCAGTCTTTATTGATAGTGACAGAGAAAGCGCAGAACTTATTGAAAAGAACATTAAAAAGGCCAGAGTTAAAGGCTATAGAATTATCAGGCAGGATGTTTTAACGGCAATAGAAAGTCTGAATCAGGTTTTCGATTTGATATTTATGGATCCGCCTTATGAAAAGGGCATAATAGAAAAGGTTTTGGAGTCTATTGAAAAAAGCGGGATTCTTTCGGAAGACGGACTTTTGGTCATAGAAGCGGGAAAGCTTGA
>CAYLSP010000013.1:12383-13102 GCA_964385935.1 uncultured Defluviitaleaceae bacterium | reverse complement strand
TGGGTTATTTGGGCGGCTTATATCGTCATACTCAAGCTTGTTGATTAAAACGCTTTTTTGCAACATAGAAGTCAATACTTCAATAGTTTTTTTATCGCCTGTAGTAAACGGTTTATAGCCCTCATCAAAATAGTCGAAATAATTAAACTTTATTTCTATTTTATCTGGGTTGCCAAAATCAAGAGGTTCCGGCTCAGGGGCTAAATCGGCATAAAGATCTTCTGTTTCCCCGCTGAACATATCAAAGGAGAAACTCCCTGTCACCTGCTTTTCATTTTCGATCGTCCACTCAAACGTCATATGCAGTTTTGGAGAGAAATTATAGGACCATTTATAAAGCCAAATATATGGATCAGGACGATTTTCCCTTGGCGCAAGGTTTTTATCAAGCTTTTCGGCAAGCTCATTCATTCCGGGCAGAGGTACAAGGGTCATTGTTTCTGTGTCAAGCACTATTGTTTCTGCATAAAATCGCGCCATATAAGATATTGCCACATACCGTCCGTCAGGCGACCATAAAAACTTGGTTTTTAAATAGCCCGGTGACATACTCCATAACGCATCGCCTGTTTCTGTGTCAATAAGGCGGATTTCCTTCGCAGGATAAAGCCCTGAAATGGGGTTTTCAAAGTCAATTCCATACGTTTCAATACGGTAATTGTTATACTTGCTCTCAGATACAGCGCTTTTTATGTTTAATTCAGGCTGAATCTGAAACA
>CAYLSP010000013.1:0-12373 GCA_964385935.1 uncultured Defluviitaleaceae bacterium | reverse complement strand
CCCTTTAAGCCTTTATCATCTTCCCAAATGGAATATAAATAAGGCAGTGCTTCTTGTCCAAGGGCTATAATTTCGTTATATTCAGCCTGATGAAACTTGATATAGGCGAATACATTGGATACCTCTTTAGGTGAAGATGTTATAATGTCAAGATTTTTATTTACTTTTTCCTCAATGCTTTCCGAGCTGGCTTCATTATCTATAGGGTCAGCGGCAATGATTGAAGGCTCATTAATAGCCGGTTGAGAACCATTTTTGATAGATAGGGCAAAAGCACATGTAATAAGCATCGTTACAAGAATTATAGAGATGCCTATTAAAAACTTAGTCTGCTTTTTATATTTCATGATTGACACAAGCCTTTCCCTTAACGTCTTTTTGTCCTCGCACATTGTTGTTGAAACAATTCCCAGTGGATAAGAGATTTCGGATACAACGGAAATCAGCGTTTCACCATAGCCCTGTTTCCCCGAAACATCCAGATATTTTATTACGGCTTCATCACAGGAAAGCTCACAGGCACGATTTATTTCCCTGCGGATAATGTAGACTAATGGGTTAAACCAGTGAACAGAGACGGCTATGGTGGTGAGCCATTTAATTAAGATGTCCTTACGTTTATTATGGGTAAGTTCATGAGAAATTATATATTCAAGTTGGTCTTCGGTGAACTGCTTTTTGGGCAAGACAATAATTGGATTAATTATCCCAATAAGCATAGGCGTTGTAATCCGATTGCTTTTAAATACGGGCAGTTTTGCGTTAATTCCCGTATTAGACATGGTTTTTTTTATCCGACTTGTAAAAAGCAAATACGTGAGTATACTCCAGAATAGAGACAGAATAACTCCGAAAAGCCAAATGTTAGAAATAACTACACCAGCTGAAAGAGAATTTTGGGGTCTAACTTCTTGGGCGATATAAAATTCTTCTTGCACTCCGGCATTTACTACTGTTTCTGTTTCATTCCTGTCCCTGAAAACAAGGCGGTCAACAGTGTCGCGAACTGTCACAATTTGGGTCTCTGCCACAATAGTTTCAGCCCTATATGTTGTTTGTGGCAGAGAAAGCTCCCAGCTAAACGGGATTAACAACTGGGCAATAACAATTAGCCATAAATAATACTGCAATTGTTTCGAGAATTTATTTTTAATCCAATGTTTTACGGCAAACAAAATCAATGCCATAACACTGCCAGATATTGACATAGTAATGACGGATCGAAAAATATCAGACATCCAGACCGCCCCCTTCCACCTTAAACATGGTACGAAGCTCTGCTATGTCGTCATTATTCAGGTTATTGCCGTCTATTAGAGAGGCCACAAGATTTTTTGCACTGCCGCCAAACAGCTTGTTTATAAGGGAATTTGCCGCATAATTGTTATAGTCCTTTTCAGAAATAGCGGCTGAATAGTAGTAAACGTCTCTTTTATCTAGTGCATTATGGCGCTTTTCCGCCTTGACTGCACCTTTATCACAGAGACGGTAAAGCAGGGTTTTAATAGTTGGCGCTTGCCAACCAGTGACTTGTTCAAGAGTCTTGCGGATTTCCGGCATTGTCATACTGCGGTTCTCACACCACATAAGCTTTAGTATTTCAAGCTCAGAATCTGCTATTTTTGATAATAATTCTTTCATAATACACCCCCGGATTACTGTTGTAGTCTATATACAGATTACAACAGTAATCCCAAATTGTCAAGAGGTGTGAAAAAATTAATTACATATTTTATAGCACTTCATGGCTTTTTCTCGTGTTTAACCTTTTCTACGACGTTTTGCAGCCGTTCAGTTATAACGCCATAGTTGTCTTTCATGTGAGGAAGTGTACATGAGCTACAATCCTTTATGCCGTTTTCCAGATAGACAAAGTTCCCACCGCAACTTTCTCCTAACGGATATAACGGACAGTAGCAAAAAAGACAATTAAAACTTTCTTCATCCTCAACAGGATGACATGGGAACCATTCGCAATCCCTATTACAAAAAAATGAATAAGCCTTACCCTTCCAGTGATTTTTATCCATAATAAATCCCTCTTTCATTTAGGTATAAAAAAAACCGCCTTAATCGGCGGTTGTAATAGACAAACGCATAATCGGTCTATAACATGGTAGCATAGGTGTAATGTGATGTCAATATGCCTAAATTTACTTAGAGTATGATGCAGATTAATCCGCCGCTGCCTTCATTTATGATTTTTTGCAGAGTCTCCTGTAATTTCATCTGAGCATCCTGGGGCATTCTATATAACTTGTTTTGAAGACCATCCTTCACCATCTCATGCATGGATCTGCCGAACATATTTAATTCCCATATGTTTTCCGGCGCTTCTTCCATTTCTTTTTTAAGATACTGTATCAGATCATTGCTCTGAGATTCAGAGCCGACTATAGGCGAAATCTCAGTCTCTATATCGGCACGTATTAAATGTATGCTTGGAGCGTGCGCTTTAATCTTAACGCCGAATTTTGTTCCGTGGCGAACTACTATAGGCTCTTCTAATGTCATTTCTTCCGTGGCCGGTGTCACAATGCCATAACCCTTTTGTTTGACTTCTTCAAGCGCGAATTTTACTTTGTCATATTCACGCTTATCGTCGGAAAGCACTTTAATTGTAGAGATAAGCTGATATTCGTCGCAAATATCCATGCTAGTTGTTTCGCTCAGGATTCGGTAGAACAGCTTATCGTCCATGTTAACTTCAACGCAAGCGCTTCCTGAACCCAATTTTATCTTATCAATATAAGCCTTTTTAATGTGCTCATTATCTTCAAGACAAAGGATACACTCTTTCATTTCCCTAAGCTTATTGATTTTTTTAGTCATATCAGAAACGTTTACAATAACGCTCTTTTTTAGCCAATGATCCATGCTCAGGGTTTCTATCCACTTAGGCATATTGATTTTTACTTCTTTAATTGGGAACTCAAACAGAACTTTTTCCATAATTCCGTTGATATCTTCCGCTTTAAGCTGGGCGCAGTTCAGTGGAATTACAGGAACCATGTACTTTTCAACCATTTCCTGACGTAAATTTTCGGTTTCGGGAGCGTATGGCCTAACTGTATTAAGAAGTATTACAAATGGCTTATTTATGGCCTTTAGTTCAGAAATAACGCGGTTCTCCGGTTCAACATAACCGTCTCTCGGAAGGTCTGTTATACTGCCGTCTGTTGTAATAACTACGCCAATGGTAGAATGTTCGTTTATTACCTTTTTTGTCCCGATTTCGGCCGCCTCAGAGAATGGAATTTTGTTTTCAAACCATGGAGTTGACACCATCCGTGGATTCTCGCCTTCCATATGTCCGTTTGCGCCATCCACAAGATAACCTACGCAGTCTATCAGCCTGACCTTGAACGTAACGTTTTCGTCAAGTGAAATTTCAATGGCTTCGTTGGGAACAAATTTGGGTTCTGTTGTCATGATTGTTTTTCCGGCTGCCGACTGTGGAAGTTCGTCTTTTGCACGCTCTTTTGAATATGTGTTTTCAATGTTGGGGATTACTAATAAATCCATAAACCTTTTGATGAAGGTGGACTTTCCGCTTCTTACGGGTCCAACGACACCAGCGTCTGTTATGACAGGACAAAAATTTTTTCAGAAAAATTCCACTCTATTTCAATCATTTCTAAACTGTAAACATAGATTTCCGATATAAGTCCAGTGATAAGCTGAGGAGAGAGTTCTGGAATAACTAAATGTTGTCTGTCCGGTCTGTCCCTAAGCCTTTCAAGTTCATAATTAAGATTTTCAATCCGATTTGTTGTTTCCAGAATATTTTCACCACATCTTTCACGCTCTCTAAGATAAATTTCCTTTGACATTCTTCCGTCTTTGAAATCCTCATAAAATTTAATTTTTAATGTTTTCGTCTTTTCAATCTCATTTTTCAGTACATTTAACTGATACTTGGTATCTCTGGCTTTATTATCAGCTTTCCTGTTAAAATCATTTAATAAGGTTTCAACACATAAGAAAACCTCCGAATATTTTCTGATTGCGTTTAAAACAATATCACAAATTAGTTTTTCTGGAATTTTCTTTGTAGAACATTCACTGTCAGAAATTTTTGGCGTGTCACAAAAAAAATACGGTTCATTTCCGTCCCGCCTCCTTAAAACGTGCCCGCAATGACCGCACTTTATTTTTTTTGAAAACATATGAGGATTTATGGAAAAACAATCTCTTTCGTTTTTTTGCCCAATACACTGCTGAGTGGTCATAAATTCCTCCCGAGAAATAATTGGCTCATGTGCATCAGGAACAACTATCCAGTCTTTCGCCGGAACTTTAACTGACTTCCTGCTTCCAGGTTTTACGGCTTTCCGTTTGCCCGATATAAGTGCTCCAGTATAACGCTCATCTCTTAATATCCGAAGGACTGCCGCCCCTGTCCATTTATTCTCTTCGCCTACAACATTCCACTTTCTCCCCTGCCCTATTCCGTTTTTATAAATAAGAGGAGTTGGTATTCCGTCTTTGTTAAGTTTTGCAGCAATGGACGTTGTGCCGCGACCTTCTAAGCAAAGCCTGAAAATTAGTTTTATATAGTTAGCCGCAACCGGATCTACAACGAGGACATTTCTGTTTTCAGCACTTTTTCTGTAGCCAAAAATCTCCCTACTTGACATAAAGTGCCCCTTTTGCATTTTTGTCCGCTTTGCACTTCTTACTTTTTTTGATATATCTCTACTGTATAAGTCATTAATCAGATTCTTAAAAGCCGTCTCCAAACTGCCGGTAGACAAAGTGCCTTTAGTGTCAAAATTATTATTAACGGCAATAAACCTGATTCCCAGAAAAGGAAAAATCTGCTCAATATAATCCCCTGTCTCAATGAAATTTCTGCCAAATCTGGAGAAGTCCTTGACGATAATGCAGTTTATCCCCCCCTTCCCCGCCATGTTAAGCATTTCAGTAACTCCGGGGCGATTGAAATTTGTGCCTGAATAACCGTCATCAACAAATTCTATAATTCTGCAACCTGAGAAATCCGGCTCATTTTTAATAAAGCTATGAATTAAATCTCTTTGGTTGGCAATGCTTTCGCTTTCTCCTAAATTTTCATCTTCCTGAGATAGTCGCAAATATATGGCAATAACATATTCTCCTGTGTTCATGAAACTCCCCTGCTCTCTTTTCGTTTCTGTCTGATGTTTCGTACAGCTTCAAATGTTTCAGCACTGATTATTTCAGGGTGACTATTATGCGTTATAACCCATTCATTTTCTGGAATATACACTTTGACACCGCCATTCATTAAGTTAGTATGATATCGCCCCTGCGCAAGCTGTCCCAAGTATGCCCTATTCTCAGTTATCCTCCTTACAGTTGACTTATACCAATATTTTGCATCTTCGTATCTGCCGCTTTTCAGTACGCCCTGTTCCAAGCGATGTTTGTTCGGCGGTAGTACTCCTTCGGAATTCAGTATGCCAGCAATATAGTTATCGCTGTACCCCTCAATGGCAAGCCGAAATATGCGCCGGACAACGACTGCGGCTTCTTCATCAATAATCAGTTTATGCCCGTCCCTTATGTAGCCGTATGGAGCAAAACTGCCGCAAAATTCCCCTTTCTTCCTTTTTAATGCATATTGTGAACGTACTTTTTTAGAAATCTCCCTTGCATAAACTTCGTTGATTATGTTTTTCAGAGGAATCAGAAGCGCGTCGTCATATTTTGCAAAAAGGCTGTCGTAATTATCGCAAATTGAAACAAAACGAACGCCAAGAAATGGAAATATTTCTTCCAAATAGCTTCCGGCCTCAATATAATTTCTGGCGAAACGGGACAAATCCTTAACTACTACACAGTCAATTTTTTTTGCCCTGATATCTTCAAGCATACGGTTGAAGCCGGGACGCTCAAAGTTTGTGCCGGTCTGATTCACATCTTCATATTCCCGGGAAATAATCATGTCCGACTGTTGCTCTACATACTGCCTTATTAAACACATCTGTGTGCCGATGGAATCGCTTTCTTTTTTCCTGATATCCTCAACGGACAGCCTGGCATAAAGCCCTGCCCTAAATATTCTCTCGCTGTCAAAATTATCTGCTTGCGAATTTAATTTCCTCTTTTTTCTGGCCATATTCACACAACCTTTTATACTCGTCTTGATACGAAAAATTAATGTCAATCATTCCGTTTTCATGAACAACAATTTTCTGTATAAGAGATACTACTAGCTCTCGTGAAAGCTCCTTTATATTGCCACGTTTCATAAATTCATCAATCCAGACATGGGTTTTGGTGTTTTTAATATTATCTATATCATTTTTTATTTTCAAAACGTTCAATTCAGCGTCTGATAGCTTTTGACTATAAACAGCATTAAAATCTGTATAATCCTGCTTTTCAAGAATTCCTTCCTTAAAATCCTCGTACAGAGACTGTTTTAATCTCCTGTATTTTTCAACCTCCTGTTCACGCAAACAAAGTCCTTTGCAAAGCTTTTGAAGTTCCCTTTCTCTGTGCGGCTGGGATTTCATAAGAGATAGTATTTTCTCAAAATCTGAAAAACTCTCTATATGCTTTTTTATATAAAAAAGCACTAAATCAATAAGTTCTCCTTCCTTAAAGCAATGGAAAGAACAGCCCTCGCTTTTTTTCTTTGTAGTGCAAACGTAATAGAAATATTTTTTGCCCTTGCTAGTAACTGTCTTTCTTGCCATACTGTTTCCGCAATCAGCACAGTATAAAAGCCCTGAAAATATAAAGACTTTTTCTTCTTTTGGAGATATTCTTGTGTCAGCTTTTAATAAGCCCAAGGCAGTATCAAAAATCTGCTTACTGATGATGGGTTCATGGGCATTTTTGACAACGCACCATTCACTCACTGGTTTAGTAACCCGCTTTTTCAATTTGTGGTTGGGTGTTGTCACTTTCCCCTGCTCTAAAACGCCTATATAAATTGGGTTTTTAAGTATTCGGCCAACAGCTACCGCCGTCCAGAGAGCCTTGCTGTTTATTTTAAATGAAGTGCTGTAATTCATGTTGTGAAAACGTTTATATTCCATTGGTGATAATTCGCCTTTTGCGTTTAACAGGTCAGCAATCCCCTGCTGGCTCATGCCCTCCATTTTCATACGGAAAATATCCCTAACGATTTCAGCCGCATACTCGTCAATAATAAGCTGGTTTTTATTGTCAGGCGACTTAATATACCCATATGCGGCAAAAGCTCCTGTAAAGTCCCCTTTTTTCCGCTTAACTTGCAACTGGCTTCTTATTTTTACCGATATATCGCGGGAATAGGCGTCGTTAATAAGATTCTTAAAAGGGACTATTAATTCATCCGAATCAGACGCCTTGTTTGCGGTATCGTAATGGTCATTGACGGAAATAAAGCGAACGCCCAAAAAGGGAAATATATGTTCGAGATGTTTTCCCACTTCTATGTAATTTCTCCCGAACCTTGAAAAGTCTTTGACAATTACGCAGTTTATTATTCCTGACCGAATATCCGCCATCATTGCCTGAAATCCGGGGCGGTCGAAATTAACTCCGCTGAAACCGTCGTCTACCCGCTCAGAGCAGAGATTAATTTCGGGCTTTGACTTCAAAAAATCTTTTATAAGCTCCTTCTGATTGGATATACTGTCGCTTTCAGCCTTGTCGCCGTCATCTTTGGACAGACGAACATACATGGCCGCGTTATAAATAATAGAAGACAAAACAAAACCTCCTAAAGATTTTCAAAATATCCTTTCATAATCTCCTCAAAGGTTTCTTCGGTATCGGCATAACTTATCCTTACAGTGGTTTTTCCGAACCTGAAAATATAAGGATTTTTTATCTGGCGTATAAAGTCAAAAACCCTGTCCCTTACAGGCAGTTTTGAATTTACTTCAACATTTTGTATATCAACAAGAGAATCTTTATCTATAGTATCCCTGCTTCTCTTTTTCATAGCCTCCAATTCAGACAATGAAATGCTCATGCTCTCCCCTCCCCTTTGCTTGTCCTTGCTCTATAAATAATATGCGGGTAAGTAGGCAGCTATACATAAAAAAGCCCTGCCTTTCGGCGGGCTTTTGAGAAATTATATTATATTACTCTGCTTAAAAATGTTTTAATACGCTGGCTTTCACGGTTTTCAAAAATATCTTCGGGCGTTCCATCGGCAACCATCTGACCGTTATCCATGAACACAACTCTATCGGACACTTCTCTTGCAAACGCCATTTCATGGGTTACTACAATCATGGTCATATGCTCAGAAGCAAGCTCCTTTATAACGGAGAGAACCTCCCCCGTAAGTTCAGGATCAAGAGCCGAGGTTGGTTCGTCAAACAACAGTATATGCGGGCGCATCATCATGGCACGGGCAATGGCGACGCGCTGTTTCTGACCACCAGATAACTGTGACGGCATGGCATTGCGCTTATCAAGCAGCCCTACTTTTGACAGAGTAGAGTCGCACAGGGCTTCTGCCTCCTCCCAGCTCATTTTCAATACAGTTTTGGGGGCGCAAGTAAGATTATCCATTACGCTCAAATGTGGAAACAAGTTAAAATGTTGAAACACCATGCCCATTTTTGAGGTAATACGTTTGACAGATTTATCGTCCCCATAACGGCCGTCTTTAACCAAGTCCTCGCCCTCAATGACAATAGTCCCCCGCTCCACTCTTTCAAGCTCGATGAAACAGCGCAAAAGAGTGCTCTTTCCCGAACCTGACGGTCCGATAACAGACACTACTTCTCCTTTATTTAATGAAAAACTGACGCCGTTTAATACGTTCAGCTTGCCATATGATTTATAAATATCTGACGCTTCAATAACCATATTAAAAACCGAACCTCTTTTCAAGTTTATTAAACAGTTTCGTTAGCAGAAAAGTAAAGCAAAGGTAGAAAACAGCGGCAACTATAAACGGAGTAATGTTCGCACTGGAGTTAACGGCTGTTCTGGCCATATGAAGAAGGTCTGCAACACCTATGGCCGTAACAAGGGCAGTATCTTTTACAAGAGTTATGCTTTCGTTGCTAACAGCCGGAAGCACCACCTTAACCATTTGAGGCAAGACAATTTTCGTTGTTGTAGTCCATTTAGATAGTCCCAGAACCTTTGCAGCCTCATACTGCCCTCTGTCAACGGACAGGAGTCCGCCACGGAAGATTTCGCAGAAATAGGCAGCATAATTGAGAACAAAGGCAACGCAGGCCGTTTCAAAGCGCCCTAGAGTTAGAATCTTTCCGATGTAGGGCAGATTTGGTAAACCGAAATAGAAGAAGAACAGTTGAAGCATGAGGGGAGTGCCGCGCATAAAAAATACGTATGCTCTGGTCAGTGCTGAAAGAAACCGATTTTTACCGATTGACAGAAACGTAGCGCAAAGCCCCAAGGGAATGGATAGCATCACTGTGACGACAAACAAAACAATCGTATAAACAGAGCCGCCCGCCAGCTGCAGAATAACCTTCCACAAAAAATCCATATGTACACCCCTCATGCTTAATAAAACACTATTTATTTATTATTTTCTATTATATAAGCTCCCGCAACAATGTCAACCACAAAAGCGTCAATACGTCCGGCTTTAAGGTCAAGGAAGGCTGAGAGATTTTCAGGATATTCATTGACAGAACCAACTTCTTTTGAAATAGGGTCAGCGTTGAGGGCTTCAACAGAAGATGAACCGGCCTGAAGACCTATTTTCTTGCCCTTTAAATCACTCTTTGAATTGATTTCTGATTGGGCGCCAACAATAATGACTTGACGGTTTGATACATAAGGCTTAATAATGCACATATTTTCCACGCGCTCATCAGTCACAGTCATGCCGTTCCATATCATATCAATTTTTCCGCTGTTAAGTTCAAGTTCTTTGGCTGACCAGTCAATTGGTTGAAGGATAAGCTCAACACCAATCCTGTTTGCAACTTCCTGAGCAAGGTCGATATCAAAACCTACAATATTGCCGTTCTCATCGCGGAAGCCCATTGGGGGGAAGTTTTCGTCAAGACCAAGTATAATTTTCTTTGCATCACATACATCCGCAAGGGATGTGTCATTTGGGTCGATATTAGAGAGGTCTGAATATGCTTCACCGTCGCGGTAATAAATATCTTCTCCAAACCATTTTTCGCTGATTTTTTTTGTTGTACCGTCTGCCACCATATCATCAAGCATGTCCTGAACTGCACTGGCGAGGCTAATATCGTCTTTGCGGAAAGCAACGGAATATTCCTCTGAACCAAGATCCTCTTCAAGAATAACATACTCGGTTGTGTTTTCAGGAGTGGGTGCAGATGGTGCAGTGGCGGTGGGGGTAGATGGTGCTGTAGCAGTGGGTGTGGATGGTGCAGTGGACGCAGTGGGTGTACTAGAAACCGCATTTCCGGCACAACCTGCTAACAAAATAAAAGGAATTACTACGGATATAAAACTAATAAATTTTTTCATAATCATTCTCCTCAAGCAATATTTTAATGAATTAAAGCAACACCGTACTAAAATATTAACACACATCTTTAAAAAAAGCAATAGTATATTCTAAAATTTTTTTAAAACTCAATAGAGACCTTTGTTTAGTCCTATTATAACAGAAGCACCTATGTAAATATCCCCGTTTGTACGTTCAGCAATATCCCTGTAAATATCAAAGTTTTCCATTAAAATGACCTCCATATATTAGTGTATCGGTACAATTTAATATATGAATGCTGTTTGAGGGATATGTCTTTTTTTGTAAATTACAAATTAATATCATTCGCGATTAAAAATTAACTTTTGAATTGTATTTGTATCAATAAATCCTGTTAACGTTACACCATGTCGCATTAGTAGTGCAATAAAGCAACCTTGGCAAAAATTTTATTTTAATTTCATAAGGATTTTTCTTGATTATATGTTATAATAAATTTAATTGATATAAACATTCGGAGGTTTTAAAATGGAAAAAGTTATTATTGACGGATCTAGCCTTTCTATAACTGATGTGGCTAACGTATGCCGAAATAATTATGTTGTGGAACTAAGCGAAGAATCTAAAAGAAACATTAAAAAATCAAGACAATATGTTGATAGACTGGTGGATAGCGGAAAGCCCACTTATGGCATAAATACTGGGTTTGGAAAGTTTTCTGACATTTCTATTTCAAAGGAAGAATGTAAGGTTTTACAGAGAAATTTGATTATCAGCCATGCCTGTGGGGTTGGAAGACATTTGGAAATTGATCAGGTGAAGGCGGTCATGCTGCTTAGGGTGAACGCTCTTGCGAAGGGTTATTCAGGAATACGCCTTGAAACAGTTGAAACAATAATCCAGATGATTAATAAAGGGGTCTGCCCTGTAATTCCCGAAAAAGGCTCACTTGGAGCAAGCGGAGACCTTGCACCTCTGGCTCATATGGCTCTTACGCTTATCGGAGAGGGCGAGGCATATTACAACGGAAAAATTGTCCCATCAAGACTGGCTATGGAGGACGCAGGAATAACCGCTATTGAATTAGTGGAAAAAGAAGGGCTTGCCCTAATAAACGGAACTCAGGTTATGACGGCAATAGGCACGCTGACGGTCTACGACGCAATAAACCTTTTGAAGTTAAGCGACATTGCCGCGTCTCTGACTATAGAAGCCCTAAATGGCATAACTGATCCGTTTAATGAAAAGCTGCATCTGATACGCCCACATAAGGGTCAAATCGCCACAGCGGGAAATTTATTGAACATTTTAAAAGATAGCGAGAGAACCACTTCTCAGGGACAACTGCGGATTCAGGACGCATATACTTTGCGCTGTACACCTCAGATTCACGGCGCAAGTAAAGACGCGGTAAAATATGTTGCTGAAAAGGTAGCCATTGAAATAAATTCTGTTACGGATAATCCTGTTATTCTCGTTGACGACAATTTGGCCGTTTCATGCGGAAACTTTCACGGTCAGCCCATGGCTCTTTCATTTGATTTTTTAGCTATCGCCCTTGCAGAAATTGCCAATGTTTCTGAACGAAGAATCGAACGGCTTGTAAATCCTGAACTTAGCGGACTTCCCGCGTTTTTAATTAATGACGGGGGACTAAATTCCGGCTTTATGATTGCCCAATATGCGGCGGCGGCGTTGGTATCAGAAAATAAATCCCTTGCTCATCCAGCTTCTGTAGATTCCATCCCCTCCTCCGCCAATCAGGAAGACCACGTTAGTATGGGAACTATTGCGGCACGCCATGCAGCAGAAATTTATAAAAACGCAGCCAATGTTCTTGGAATCGAGATTTTATGCGCCGCACAGGGAATAGACTTAACAACTAAATTTAAGGAGAAATCCTTGGGAAAAGGCACAGGAATTGCATATTCCTTTATCCGGTACAAAATTCCTCATGTAAGTCATGACGTTATTATGTACGATTATATA
>CAYLSP010000012.1:5868-13212 GCA_964385935.1 uncultured Defluviitaleaceae bacterium | reverse complement strand
AGAGAAGTCAGTTTCCAGATGGTAATTGATGATATATATGCAATTGGTAAGGGATATTTAGTTGGGAGGCCGAAATAGGAAATGAATGTTGGATTTATTGGGGTTGGGATAATAGGCTCTGCTGTTGCTATGGGACTTTGCAAAAAAAATCCCGACATGAATATATTTTTATCACCGAGAAGCCGTGCTAATTCGGAGGCTTTGGCGAATCAATTTAAAAATGCTACCGTTTGCGCTGATAATCAGGAGGTTTGTGATAAAAGCGAGTGGCTTTTCCTTTCTCTTTTGGCTAAAGATGCAGGGGAAATATTAAGAGACTTAAAGTTCAATAAAAATCATAAGATTGTTAACGTTACCGTTGGGTTTCCACTTTCTGAGCTTGTTGAAATCACTGGGGAAACAAAAATTTTATGCCATGTAATTCCGTTGCCGTTTATTAGAGACGGATACGGCCCAATCGCGGCTTTTCCTGAAAATCAGGAAGTTTTTGACCTGCTTTCTCCATTGGGCGACGTGGTTTTTACTAAAAGCCTTCACGAAATCAAAGTCCTTCAATCTGTTACAGGGCTTATGAGTTCTATTAATGAATTGTTCCGTGAATTTATTGAGTTTTCTAAGTCGGAGGGCGTTAACGAAAGAGAAGCTATTAAATATACCGCTTCATTTTTCGCCGCTCTTGCTAAACAGTGGCCTGAATATAAGGGAGACCTTTATGACCTTGCGCGAGAAATGACTCCCGGTGGTTTAAACGAACAGGCGCTTAATTATGTTATTGAAAATGATGGTATAAAGCCTTGGATAGATATTCTGACTCCGCTAATGAATAGGATTAAGTAAGTAAAGTAGAAACGAGGGAGGCTATTATGAAAATCGTTGATTTAATTTGTACAAGAGGTAGAACGGGATTCTATTTCGACGACCAGAAGGCGATTAAATCCGGGGCGGTAATGGACGGAAACGCATATAACGGCGAGCCGAAAACTCCCGGATTTACAAAAATCAGAATGGCAGGGGAATCCATTTCGGTGTTAATTATTCTGGAAGACGGACAAATTGCCCATGGGGATTGCGCCGCTGTTCAGTATTCTGGGGCAGGGGGGAGAGACCCTCTGTTTTTGGCTGAGGATTTTATTCCTGTCATTGAACGGGAGATAAAGCCTCTTTTAGTAGGAAAAGAAATAACTGATTTCAGGTCTATGGCAAAACTCGCCGACAGCCATATAAATTCAGAAACAGGTAAACCCATGCATACAGCTATCCGCTATGGCGTTACACAGGCTATTTTAGACGCTGTTGCAAAAAGCAAGAAGACAATTATGGCTAGGGTTATCGCCGACGAATATGACCTGAAAATCTCAGAAAAGCTTATTCCTATTTTTTCACAATCCGGCGATGATAGGTATTTAAACGCCGATAAAATGATTTTAAAAGCCGCTGACGTTCTGCCCCACGCGCTTATTAATAATTTAGATAAGCTGGGAAAAAACGGAGAAGCGCTTTTAAGTTATGTAGAGTGGTTGGCAAACAGAATTAAGCAACTGTCTCCATATGAAGGCTACAAACCTGTTATTCATATTGACGTATACGGAACTATGGGATTGGCATTTAATAACGATTTAGAGAAAATAGCCGATTATCTTGGCGTTTTGGGAAATGCCGCAAAACCGTTTAATCTGAGGATCGAAGGACCAATTGACCTTGGGGGAAGGGCAGAGCAGATAGAAGGTCTTTCAAAGCTAACGAAACTTGTTGAAGAAAAGGGCGTTAAATGTGAAATAGTCGCTGATGAATGGTGCAACACTGTTGAGGACGTTATCGACTTTGCAGACGCTAAGGCTGGACATATGGTTCAGATTAAAACCCCTGATTTGGGCGGAATAAACAATACAATTGAAGCGGTTTTATATTGTAAGAAAGTTGGCTGCGAGGCTTATCTGGGCGGAACCTGCAACGAAACCGACAGATCGGCTCAGGTCTGCGCACACATTGCTATGGCAACAAGCCCGGTTCAGTATTTGGCGAAGCCCGGCATGGGTGTTGATGAAGGATTTATGATTGTGTTCAACGAAATGCAAAGAATCCACGGCATAAACAAATTTATGGGAGGTAGATAACTTTGGAAGAATTAAGAATATTATCACCAACCGCAATTTTAGGCTACGGCTTTCCTGAAAGTTCTTTTATGGAGGGCATGAAAAGGAATCCCCATGTTATAGCTGTTGACGCGGGTTCAACTGACCCGGGACCTTATTATCTCGGAGCTGGGATTTCCTTCACCGACAGAGGTGCTGTGAAAAGGGACATGGAGTACATGTTAATAGCCGCCATTGAGCATAACATTCCAGTTATTGTGGGTTCTTGCGGCGGCTCAGGCGGCGATCCGCATCTTAATTGGAACGTTGATATCGTCAAGGAAATATCAAGAGAAAAAGGGCTTTCTTTTAAGCTTGCCGTTATAAATGCCGAAGTTCCGAAAGACCTTGTGCTGGCGAAACTACGAAAAGGAGAGGTAACTCCGCTTCATCCAGCCCCGGAAGCTACCGAGGAAGATGTTGAAAATGCTGTAAGAATCGTTGGGCAAATGGGATTTGAGCCATTTATTAAGGCCTTGGAAGCAGGCGCACAGGTTATTTTGGCAGGTAGAGCCTATGACCCGGCTGTCTTTTCTTCTTTAGCAATAAAGAAAGGCTATGACAAAGGCCTTGCAATCCATCTTGGTAAAATATTGGAATGTGCGGCTATAGCGGCTGTTCCGGGTTCAGGAAGCGACTGTATGTTCGGATATTTGGGAAAGGATTATTTCAGGCTTGAAACGCTGTCTCCCCTTAGGAAATGCACAACACTTTCCGTTGCGGCTCACACTCTTTATGAAAAAACTGATCCATATCATCTTCCGGGCCCAGGCGGAATGCTTAATTTAACAAACACAACATTTATTCAGGAGACAGAAAATACCGTTATTGTCAGAGGCAGTGAATTTGTTCCATCTGACGGCTTTTTTATAAAGCTTGAGGGAGTAAAAAGCGCGGGCTTTAGAACGGTCAGCGTTTGCGCCGCAAAAGACCCTATCTTTATTTCTCAAATAGATAACATAGTAGAAGAAATAAAAGCGAAAGTTAAGTCAAACTTTGAAAGACAAAATATAGGTGATTATTTCCTTGATTTTAAGCTTTATGGAAAAAACGGCGTAATGGGTATGTTTAAGGATATGCCGACAGAGACCCCAACTGAACTGGGTATTGTTATTGAAGCTGTTGCCGCGTCACAGGAAAAAGCCAACACCATTTGTTCTTTCGCCCGCTCCACAATGCTTCACTTCGGCTATCCGGGAAGAAAATCAACTGCCGGAAATCTGGCATTTCCGTTCTCGCCCTCAGACTTTAAAGTGGGTGAAGTTTTCGTATTCTCTATTTATCACCTGATGAAAGTTGATGACCCGTCTGAATTATTTCCCATTACAATAAAAACCTTGGATAAGGGGGAATTAAAATGAGATATAAGCTTTTTGATATAGCGGACGTTATAAGATCGAAAAATTCCGGCCCTTATGAAATCACTTTTGATGTGATTTTTCAGGATTTTGATACTTTCAGAAAAATAAAAGATGCTGACATATTTAATGCCGATATGTTTTCAAAGCTTTATAAAATTCCTGTTGAAGATGTAATATGCGTGATTTTTTTCGAGCCGGCAAAGGCTATGAAAATCACGATAAAACGTCCTATTTGTTCTGGGGATTTGGGAGAGGCTGACGTTTACGGCGCACAGCAGCACATGCCTCTTTTGAATTTTGAATTTGATTGTTAAGTCTGAGGGAGGAATTGTATGGCTAAACGCCTTGGAAGCATTATCCAACAATCATTTCTATACGCGATTTATTTTGCGCCGCGGGGTAGGAACAGACTTCTTGTATTGGGTGAGCAGCTTGCTCAAAGGCATTTAAATTATGACGACAAATTAATCGGAATTATCGGCGACGCAGGCTCAGGGAAATCTTCCATTATAAAGGGCATGTTTCCGGGGCTTGAACTTGTTAACCACGACGACGGACTTACTTCCGGCAAGATTATGCAGATGAAGCTTGATTATGGCGGGAAGAATTATGATTCCACAACATATCACATAGATATGCGATTTCAAATGGCGTTTACTCAGATGTTTGAAATCGTTGAATTTGTAAAAGGCGCTCTGGAAAACGGCAGACGCGTAATCATAGAGCACTTTGAGCTTTTGTTCCCATATTTGAAAATCAACGCCAGCATTTTAGTTGGGGTAGGGGAACAGATTATTGTAGTCAGACCAACGATTTTTGGCCCTCTGCCCCAAGATGTTCACAGTTATGTTTTTGATTCCCTTGTTTATAGAAAAATGGCGCACACGGCGGAAGATTTAACAAGAGTCATAATGGAACGGGAGTATGCCATGGAAGACAGAGCCTACTCAGGGGACATACGCCGGGGCTTTATCCTTCAATTTTCTGAAAGACCATATGTGGATTTATACGATCTTGAACGCAAGGTCAACGCGTTGATAGAGCAGAACGCTCCAGTAAGCTATCTGGATGAGGATCATATTAAAGTGGGCGATACCATAATAGCATGTAACGGTCCTAGGATTCATCTGCGCTCTACTGGCGAAATTAAGAACTATAAGCTTGTTAAGGAAATTATGTATGACAAAATTAACGACGTGTATTCTATCGTAGGACTTATCAGCGGAGATGAAGAGCAGCTTGAAGATATAAACCGGCTTTCGTTCTTATAATGTAGAGCTCAGGGAGGTTAAAATGAGCGTTATTAATGTCAGTGAAATAAAAGAAACCGTTTCAAGGCTTTGCATTGAGGCAAATTATTACTTGAACAAGGATATAAAAAGCTGTTTTATAAAATCTTTGGAGACAGAGAAAAACGAAATGGCGAAAAAAATAACTGGTATACTCATTGAAAATGCTGATATTGCTGAAAAAACAGATTCCCCTATTTGTCAAGATACTGGAATGGCAGTAGTCTTTGTTGAAATAGGGCAGGATGTTATTATTTCCGGTGGGCTTCTTGGGGACGCAATAAATGCTGGAGTTGCCGACGGTTATGAAAGAGGATATCTCAGAAAATCTGTGGTAAAAGATCCAATTGACAGGATAAACACGAAAGATAATACTCCCGCTGTGATACATTATGACATTGTATCAGGCGACAAAATGAAAATTATTGTGGCTCCAAAAGGTTTCGGTTCAGAGAATATGAGCGCCGTAAAAATGTTAAAACCGTCTGAGGGCATTGAGGGCGTTAAAAATTTTGTCATACAGACGGTCAAGAACGCAGGCTCGAATCCCTGTCCACCAATTATTGTGGGTGTTGGAGTAGGCGGGACAATGGAAAAGGCTTGCATTATGGCAAAAAAAGCCCTTCTCCGGGAAATAGGCTCTAAAAATAAATCGGAATATTGGTCAGGTGTGGAAGATGAACTTCTTGAATCAATAAACGCTCTAAATATAGGCCCTGCCGGACTTGGCGGGGATATGACGGCAATGGCCGTTCTCATAAACACCTTTCCTACACATATTGCCGGGCTTCCTGTGGCGGTCAATATCGGCTGTCATGTGACAAGACATGCCGAAGCGGTTTTAGGAGGGAATAAATAGTGGATAAACACCTTAACACTCCAATAAATCAGGACGACATTATGGGTTTAAAAGCGGGCGATATGGTTTATATTTCCGGAGAAATTTATACAGCCAGAGACGCGGCGCACAAACGTTTTATAGAAATGCTTGAACGAGGGGAAGAAATGCCATTTGATTTTACGGGGCAGATTGTTTATTACGCGGGCCCATGCCCCGCTAAACCGGGTCAGGTTATTGGTTCTGTAGGCCCAACTACAAGTGGAAGAATGGATAAATATTCACCAGAACTTATAAAAAAAGGTTTAAAGTTAATGATTGGAAAGGGTCTTCGCAATCAGGAAGTTATTGATGCCATAAAAGAATATTCGGGAATATATTTTGTTGCAATAGGAGGAGCGGCGGCTTATATCGCCCGCTGTGTCAAGGCTGTCGAAATAATAGCCTTTGAGGATTTGGGGACAGAAGCTGTGAGAAAACTTACTGTTGAAAACTTCCCTGTAATTGTCGCAATTGATACAAATGGGGAAACTATTCTATAATTTTAATAGCTTGTTCCTTAGCAATTTCTTATAATAACATTATCTTTATGTACCGAAAGGGCCTGTCTCTGCAGGTTTATCAGAATTAATGAGATCCCATTTTGACGGTTTGTAGACAGTCTAAATCAACGCACTCTTATCAGATATTTTTAGCTGCTTGCCATACCAGAGTAAGTTGTACAAAACAATCCCGAAATTCCAGTCGAAAAAACAGGTAAAGGCAGGGTTTTCAAGGGCAGAGTAAATTTTTTGTAAAGCAAATACTTCCATGAAATTAAGCAAAGGTTTAGCAACCCCAGAAAACCGGAGAAGCCGTAGGGTTATGCAGGTTTCTGGGGTTTTGAGCTAAATTTTGTCATTTACGATATCTGTCAAAAAAATCAGAACTTATATAACTTTATTCATACGAAGAATTTACGTACTCATCTAAGTCATAAGTGTTATTTTTAAAGGTATTCTTAAAGCTCTGTCCATGCCTCATCTGAAAGCTCTTTGAGTGGTTGTTCACTGATAGAAACCATCTATTTCCTTCCTGCTCGAATATGAAAATATCTTTTTCATAAGGTGCTTCAATGAACTTTTGGCTGTCCTCTTCATAGTATTCATAGATAACCTCTGGAGGGTTTTCTTGCATGAAAATATCAATAAAGTATGGTGCGTTTGGAACATCGTGTTTGTGAGAAATACCCGTTTCTTTTGCATCCAAAAGCAATTTATCACCTTGGGGTAGATATCACTACATATGGTATTAATTCGACTATGCGATTCCACTCGTCATCGGTCAGTTCGTATCGTCTAGCTATGGACATTGGCTTCTCTTATGTTTTTGCTTTATTATAGCATATTGCAGGATTTGATAGTGCAAATTTTATTTTTCAAACGCGCCCTAATTGATAGAGCAACAAAAGCCAAAGAAGCCATTCTGCGGGAGGTATGTAGCAATCTCTTACTATTTTTTCAAAGCCGTCGACATAAACTTTAGATATATATATCTTATAATTTTTTGGTAGTGGGAACACACTCTTGTAATAAAACATATGTCATGATATATGTCATAATTGATAACTGCTATATAAGGTTATAAAAAAATTAATTAAAATTTGTGGAAATATACTTAAATTTAATTATATTTTTGTATGTTTTTATTGATTTTTAGATTAACTTGAGTTATAATATAGCCAG
>CAYLSP010000012.1:0-5858 GCA_964385935.1 uncultured Defluviitaleaceae bacterium | reverse complement strand
CAATTGTAATATTACCAAATTACTGTATGCGATTTGTATACACATACTTTCAGATCGGCAGATTTCCCATTTTTTAGGGATTGCAGTTTATACTTCAAATCCGCACGCGTTTGAAGTTTCTATTCTAAGCGTGACTTTTTTAGAAGGAGGGTGGAGGAAAAATATTTTGGAACTGAATTGAAATCGCAGTTTTTGTCAATCGTTTAGAGAAAAAACAAAAAAATCTAGGAGGAGAATTCAGAATGAAGAAATTAGTTGCATTATCGCTTTCCGTTTTAATGATTTTCGGCGTATCTTCAACTGCATTTGCTGGACAAGTAGCGGTTAGATCACTTAGCCAGGCTGAGGAGAATTATCTATCAGGTGTAGACTGGGATTATGGCTCTGAAGTAGTAAGAGTTCTTTCAGAAGATATCGGTACTCGTAAGGTTAACTCATACCGTATGCGTGCTGCTCACGACTACATAATGGATGAATTTAAGAGCATGGGTTATGAACCTACAAAATATTGGGGTCCAGCTACAAGTAGCCCGACTGGTACAGCTAATTACGAAAACACAGGTTGGCTTGAAATTGATGGTAAAGACTATCTCTACTATGGTCCTACCTACGCTACCAGCACCGCATTTAAGTTCGGTGGAACTCCAGATAATAACTTTGAAGCAGCTCCTGCCACAAAATCTGTTACAGGATTTGAAATTATTGACTGGAATGGAACATGGAATGAGGAATACTCAGCCGCAACATACCAAGATTTAGTGCTTCCAGAGGGCGCAAATTATTCAGGTAAAACTGTTGTAGTTCGTAACACTGCAGCTCCAAACCGCCCAATATCTATTCCTGGAGGCCGTAGCAGTAACACAAATGCTCCTACTCAGACTGGTACACAGTTTTATAATGCCGCTCTTGCTCTTCAAAATGCTGGTGCTGCAGCAGTTATCTTCCAGTATCCAGAACCAGCCGCTTCATACAAGCATGTCGACGGTGCTATTATTCCTGCCGGTGATACTGTGTACCAAAGAATAGGAAACACAACTTCAGGCACTGAAATCACAATTCCTGTTGGAACTACTCTTTATTGGGAAACTAATGACTTATTCTCAGGCATGACTGCTGAACAGCGTGCTGCCGCAAACATTAAAATAACTATGGAAACAAACAACAAACTAGCAAACGTTTATGCAGTTAAAAAAGCAAGTGTTCCAACTGAAAAAACTATTTATCTTACAGCCCATATGGATAGCGTATTGACAGCAATTGGTGCTAATGATAACGCTTCTGGTGTTGGAATGATTATGGCTATTGCTAAAGGTTTAGCAAAAGTTGACACAACAGTAAATGTTTGCTTCCTTATTGTAGACGGTGAAGAGTCCGGACTTTGGGGTTCAAACCAGTTCGTACAGCTTATGACTCCACATCAGAAAGAAAACTTTGTAGCTTGCTACAACATGGACATGGTTGCTGTTGAACAGACAAATATTAACCGTCTGTTTATCAATATGCCAGGAACAAGCGTTGACCCAGGTGCTACTGAAACTGTAGCAGCAATCTGGAGCAGACTTGCTGCCAATGAATCCCTTTGGGATCGTCCAGAAGCAATAAAGAGTATTGCTGATAACAATGGTTCTATCTATCATAACTTTGCATATGCAGTTGATAGAACAGGTAATTTCCCATTTGTTCCTAAATTTGATGAAAACGGCAAAATAACAAATAATTCAGAAAGACCTTATGGTATAACTATTGCATCAGGTTCTGACCACGTTTATTTCTATCGTCAGGCAACTGCAACTACTTATAGAAACATGTTAAACTCATGGCATTTCGACTGGCGTTCAATTCCAAAGGGCGGCCCGAACCCTCAAGGTTTTGAAACTCTCTACCACAAAGTGGGCGATGCTATGGCTAACTTTGATCCTGTTAAATTTGAAGCTCTTGGTGAAATCGTTGCTCTCGGCATAGGTTATGACAGCGGATTATTCCCTGTTAAGACTTATGATCCAAACTTCATATTTACACTTAGCTCTGACAAAGAGTTGGTTGAAGCAGGAACATATTTCAACTTAATGCCTGAGTTTAAGAACCCTGTAAGCAGTAACGTAGCAGTTCTTAACTTCAAGTTCGACAAAAACGTATTTGAATACCGCAACTATGAAGGTTTAAACCTTGTAAGCTCTGAAGTAACTAACGATGGCGTTAAACTTACTGTTGCTAACTTAGACGACTACAACATGACTAAACTTGGTAAAGCTTTATTCTCTGCAAAGAGTGACGCTAGCGGTGATAGCACAATTGAATTAGTTGTAGAATATGTTTACAAAGATGAAGCCGGTAATAAAACTGTTCACACCATAGGCGCAGGTTATGAGTTTACAACTACTGTTGTTCCTGGTGATGGATATACTCTTATCGAACTTTCTAACCTCATTGACATGTATGGCGTAAAAGCTGGCGATGCAGCTTGGGCACAAGCTAAGGCTTGGGACTTCAATGGTAACAAAACTATTGATGTTTCTGATATCTCTTACGTAGCACAGCGCGTTAAATAAGACATAATCTTACTTATACCCGCCGCGCCCTCCGGCTAATGCCGGGGCGCGGTTTTTCTTGTGAAACGATAATTATAAAAGGGTGAAATACAATGAAATTACGTACAAAAACTTTATGCCTGTTTTTAACCCTTGCCATTATTCTTACAACTGTAGTGGCTTGTTCCAGTGAAGAAAAGATTCCCACAATACGTGTTGTGCTGGATCGCACACCTATAACCGCTATTTCTGGATTGTATGTTGCTCTGGAAAATGGCTTTTTTGAAAGAGAAGGCTTAAACGTGGAATTAATTCAGCCACCTGAAAATGGAACTCTTGCTTTTTTAGGGGAGGAGAGTGCCGAATTCGGAATTACATCCCAAGAAGAATTGGGGTTAGTTTTAGCCGCCGAAAAACCTTTGCCTTTGACTGCATTAGCAGCTTTGACTCAGAATAACTCTTATGGAATTCTATCATTGAAGGAAAATGGCATATTTGATCCTAAAGATCTCTCTGGCAAGCGTTTAGCCAGTTGGAAAACGCCTGTGGCAGAGGAAATGATTCGTCGGGTAATTGAAAAGGATGGCGGTAAATTTGAAGAAGTGGACATAGTTTTTGATGAAGCCACCAATACGATTAGTGACACTATTTCGGCTTTGAAAACAAAAGTTGATGCGGCTTGGGTTTATTGGGGATGGGAGGGGATTGCCACCCAATTTGAAGGGCTCGAATGGAACTATATAGCTTTTGCTGAATGCGATGAAGTTTTTAGTTTTTACTCACCTATTCTAGTAGCCAATAACAATTGGCTGGAAAAGAACCCTGACATAGCTAAAGCCTTTATGAATGCCGTTACGGATGGTTATATCTTTGCTGAAGGCTTTCCCGCTCAAGCCTCTGATATACTACTAAAGTATGCACCTGGGGTTTCAGCAGATATGATTATGGAAAGTCAGTTTTATTTTTCTGAACTATATCGTTACGGAGTAGGGCGTTGGGGCTATATAGACAGCGCGCGTTGGGCGCAGCTCTATGACTGGATGTATGAGAAAGGAATTATTGACCGCCCAATAGGTGACAAAGGCTTTACAAATGAGTATTTGCATAAGTAAGATTTTATAGTGAATTGTAGAGCCGAGAACTCCTCCTCAATATTGAGAAAGGGTTCTCGGCTCTAGCTTTAATTAATGGTACAAACTCTGTTACGCCCATTTTCTTTTGCACAATACATGCATTGGTCGGCCAATTTCATAAGATCCTTTTTTGTATAGTCGGGGCGGTATTTAACTAAGCCAAAGCTTGCGGTGGTTCGCTTTGGATTTTCCTTTGCGTCCAGTTCCAGGCGCAGACGAAGTTTTTCAACTAATTCCGCCACGCTTTCATATGGTTCTCCAACGAAAAGTATAACGAACTCCTCGCCGCCGATACGGGAGAGAGTTGCTGTATCTGGAACAATCTCATCCGCAATTTTCACTATAAATTTAAGCTGTTCATCACCTGCATCGTGGCCATGAATGTCATTGATACGCTTGAAATGATCAAAGTCGAACATGCAGAGATAAACCACCTCACCACTATAATTAGCCAGAGTTTTTTCTATAAGCTGTTCAAAATACAAGCGGTTATAGGCCTGTGTAAGAGGATCTCTGACAGATATTTCGGATAAACGCTTATTGGCTTCTGTCAGTTCAAGAGTTCTTTCATCAATCATTTTTTCCAAATTATGATTCAGTTCCTCCACTTTACTATAGTTTAGATTGCTGTCCATAAGTCTAGTCAACAGGTGCATGAGCAAGAAGAACACATAACTGTATACTAAAGAATTATAGTATTGTCCATGCAGGATTAAAATGTCTAAGGTCATTACTAAGCCTACAAAATAAGTTTTTATGGTTTGAAAAATATAGTAGCCACTAAAATGCTTATGTTTTATTGTGCAATAGACATGCCATGTGACAATGAGAAACGAACCAAACAAGAGAATTAATAATGCTATAATGCAAACAGAGGGAGCAGACCTATAGAACAACAACGTGAAAATAGTGCCTGCTATGCTGATTCCAATTTGTGTTTTAATTGGCCAGGAGGGGAGTTTCTTTTCAGGGTCATAAATAGCCTGTGATAATAGACAGCCGAAAGCACCTGTGGCGAAAAAGGCAGCATACTGCAAGCCTACAAAATCTACGTTTCCAATTTTAAGCCAAGGAAAAAATTGCTGGACAAAGTATGTGGTTATATTAAATCCTAGAATAATACGGAAAGCCAAAAAGGTGTCGAACAAAGCAAAGCTTGAGAGCATGTCAAGCTTTGTACGCATTAATATAAATACCAAGCCTACAATAACAAGTATTATAATTATTCCGATCAAAAATGTATCATCGCGCCAAAGCGTAGTGACGTAATCGGATACAATATCACTGGGGCCAAAAACAATCATATTTCGGTAGAGAAGGGCTTGACCCTCAGAGCTGTTTGCCGAAATTATGACCTCAGCGGTGCCAGGCTCAATTGGGAAATCAATGCGAAATAGAAAGTAAGAGGGTGAGTACAAGGGTGTGTTTTTAGGAGCGGTATTTACTGGGCGAACCCTTGTCCCATTTACATAAATAGCAAAATCCTCATTATAGTTCGGCAAATAAAAGGAGAAGTTAGTGAAGGGTTCGCCTGTTTGCAATATCAGCCGGTATGTCGCGGAGCCCGACGAGTCAGAAATGGAATCAAATGGCATATTAATGAGCTTCGTAGTGCCACTCTCCAAGAGACTGTAGTCAAATTTATCGGCAACATGAAAAATATCCGAATAATACTCCCATTCACCATTTAACAATACAGGCTTGTGGTCGTTAAAGTCATGATTCCGTAAATTTAAAACCCCGCTTTCAGCAGTCAGGTTATTCACCGTCGTATTTGTAAGAATTCCCTGAGAAAACCCTACATATATGGCAGCAAAAATAAAAATACCCAGACATAGAATGGCTACCGCACGTAAAATAAGTAGAGTTGTTATATTTAACCTTGGCTTCATATTATTGTTCTCCATTTCATGTCGTTTTTGGAGGATATAGCATATCGTTAAGTGTCTACCTTACCTTTTTTTGCAGTTTTAAAACGCACTCAAGAATTCCATCGTAGTCAAACATGATAAGATTCTCTCTTATGTCAGACAGGCCTTTTGCAATATCCTGAGGCCACGTGAAGTCACTAAGATTTTTGAGTATATCCTCAATTTGCCCGATATTAGCAAGCTCAGCGGCATTATAGAGAACTTCCAGCATATCACAAAGAGCATCAATACTGCCCGAGGGTGTAACGCCGTCGGATTCTTCATCT
>CAYLSP010000011.1:0-13674 GCA_964385935.1 uncultured Defluviitaleaceae bacterium | reverse complement strand
TGTCATGGGAACTTCAAAACTCTGCAAAACAAGGCTTTTGAAAGCGGGTTATAATATAGGCATGACCTTTCAAATGATTGACGACTGTCTGGATTATGACGGCATAACCGCCAATATCAAAAAGGCCGCTTTAAAGGATTTAGGCGAGGGAGTCATAACATACCCTCTAATTTATTCTTTTCAACAAGACCCTTCTCTAAAGAAAAGATGCAAAAACGTCTTAAAACAACAAGACATTGACTTTATAGCGCAAAGCGTCAATGAACTGGGTGGGCTAAAAGCCTGCAAAGACCAAGCAATGAAATTCTCTGAAAGAGCTAAAAAAAATACCCTATTGGCTTTTGAAAAAAATCCTGAAAACGCAGTGGGTGTTATAAATTTAATAAATGCCCTTGTAGGGAGAATATGCTAGTACAAATTCCTGAAAATTTCAGGAATTTTCTTTATTTATGGCAACATACTCCGCAGCTTTTAACGCCCTTTCATTTGCACGTTTGCCTATGTCATAAACTTCATTTTGCGTCAATTCAGATTTTTTTACTTCTCTACGCTTTTCAGGTTCCCCTGCGTTAAAAATAAAAACAGTGTCACATAAATATTCCTTTTTCATCTAAATCACCCGAAACATTCTATGCATCCAAAAAACTGTCCTATGACCTCAGAGCCTAAAAATGGGACGATAATGTATATTTTATAAAATTATGGCAAAAATTATGGTATCTGTTCAATAGAAGGGAGCACCATATGAACGCCAATTTAAAGAAATATTTCATACAATCAGGCCTTTACCTGCTTATTGCGGGGGCTGGACTTTTCGCCGGATATCTTTTGTTCAGGCAAACCCCTCTGGCAGCAGCCAAACCCGGTCTTAACATAACCTCAATTAACACAACGCCGGACAATATTGAAGAAGCTGATTCCCCCGTTTCTCTCTCAAATGACCCCTCCATCGAAACATTAAAAATTACCCCCTCAACAAAAATGGTCTATGAATATTATTATGAAGAAGACGGCATAATCGAAAAAAACGAGGAAATACCCCCATATTTTCTTATTGACATGACAGAGGAAAATTTAAAAAGGAGTTTTAACGACTGGACAATTACAAAATTCACCCCAGAAGAAGTTATTATGAGAAAAGTTGTTTCGGGGAAAAGTAACCAATATTATGTAATCGGCGAACAAGAAGGTTATGTAGCGGTATTTTATGAAATGGAAACTAACGGCACCTGTCTTAAAGAAATAACCGATACGCCGCTGTCCGCTCTGTCTGAGGATGAGCAAAAGAGGCTGAGAGAGGGAATACATGTATTTGGCGAGGACGCCCTTGTAAGAATTTTAGAGGATTTTAATTAATTCCCATTAAGCTATAAGGGCGGCCTGACAGCCGCCCTTTAGTTATAGAAAGATTTTTCAGGTTATGCTATAATAATAGAATTAGGTTATAAATTTTATAGATTTGAGGTAATTAAAAATGTTAATAACCGCTGAAAAAATAACAAAAAATTATACAGACAAACCCCTCTTAAATGAATGTACGTTTTATTTAAGTGAAGGGAATAAAGCAGGAATTATCGGAATAAATGGGGCGGGAAAGTCCACTCTACTAAGGATTATGGCTCAACTTGATGAGCCAGATCATGGCACAGTAACAAAACACGGTGCGGTTCGTATAGGTTATTTGCCCCAGACTCCCGTCCTTGATGAAGGCTTAACCGTACTTGAGGCCGTTCTTGCCAGATTATCTGACGAAATGAAAGAACTTGGAGATTATGAGGCTAAAACCATATTAAATAAGCTTGGGGTTTCGGAATTTGACAAAAAAGTTGCTCATCTTTCCGGCGGACAGAAAAAACGTGTGGCGTTAGCCTGCGTTCTCTTAACGCCCAGTGAAGCGCTGATTCTTGACGAGCCAACAAACCATCTGGACAACGACATGATAACATGGCTTGAAAATTACTTAATAAAATACTCAGGCGCAATCCTCATGGTAACTCATGACCGCTATTTTTTGGACAGAGTGGTTAATAAAATCGTTGAAATAGACAGAGGAAATTTATATGTTTATGAAGCCAATTACACTAAGTATCTGGAATTAAAAACACAACGGGAAGAAATGGAGCTTGCCACTGAAAGAAAACGCAAAACTCTATTTAAAAATGAGCTTGAATGGGTAATGCGTGGCGCAAGAGCGAGAGGCACGAAAAGTAAGTCAAGAATTGAACGTTTTGAGGATTTAAGTGAGAAAATGGCTTCTACACAAACACAAAAATTGAGCCTTAGTTCGGTTTCTTCGCGCCTTGGAAAGAAGACCATTGAAATAAAGGGAGTGTCAAAAAGTTTCGGCCAACAGATACTTATACAGGATTTGAGCCATATTATTTCCCGGGACGCAAGGATAGGAATCGTCGGAAAAAACGGCTGCGGAAAAAGCACGCTCCTTAACATAATGAGCGGACGGACTATGCCTGATTCAGGAGAAATTATAACTGGCGAAACAGTAAAACTAGGCTATTTTTCTCAGGATTACAACGCCTCTGATGTGGATTTTTCTCTCCGAGTTATTGACTACATAAAAGGATTTGCAGAATATATAAAAACAGCTGATGGGACTTTAAGTGCTTCCCAAATGCTTGAAAAGTTCCTCTTTCCCCCGGATTTACAGCGAAACACCATAGAAAGGCTGTCAGGCGGCGAAAGACGGCGACTTTTCCTGCTGAGAGTTATTATGCAAGCACCCAATATATTGTTTTTGGACGAACCCACAAACGATCTTGACATCGAAACACTTATTATTCTGGAAGAATATTTAAACGGCTTTGACGGTGCTGTTATCGCTGTTTCTCACGATAGGTATTTTCTTGATAAAACGGTGAACCTCATATTTGAGTTCAAAGGGGACGGCAAAATCAAAAAGTATCTTGGGGGATATTCCGACTATATAGCGGAAAAAGAGCTTGTAGCTGATGAGGTTATTGAAACAGTTGAAACAAAGCCATCTGCTGTAAAAAAACGCACAGATTCGGGAATTTCACAAAAACTAAAGTTCAGTTTTAAAGAGCAACGAGAATTTGACTCAATTGACGAAGAAATTGCCGCTTTAGAAGCCGAATTAAAAGAAACAGAAAAAGCCATAGGACAATCCTCCAGTGACTACGTGGAATTACAGCGGCTTTTAGGGGTAAAAGAGAGCCTTGAACGTGAGCTTAATGAGAAAATGGAACGCTGGATATATTTAAACGATCTCGCTGAAAAAATCAGGGCACAGAAATAGGAAAGCAATGGCTACGTCCTATTATGCAATGTCACATAATAACCTTGTTTGAATATAATATATTATATCAAAAATCAAAATAACCGGGAGTATCCTCCCGTTTATATATAGAAATTCGGGTTTGCCTATATGGCGGGCCCGAATTTCCTTTTTGCACTAAATATAATAAGTAAGCCGGATTTCCTTATTTTCTTCATTAATATATGCCTCTAGCAAAAATTCTGATATAGCCTTAAATTTCATTTCCGGCGATAGATTATGTATCTCAAGGAAAAACTTTGAGGCCTCATTGTCCTTAGAAAAATCATCTTCCATTATTTTAAGAATTATATCAAGATGTTTCATTATCTGCTCTTTATTAGAATAAATCCCAGAGCCTAACAAACGGGATACCGGCACTTTAAAAAAATAGGAAAGCTTCAATATTATATCAAGGTCCGGCACACGGCGATTTGTTTCGTACATTCCTATTGTGCTTTCACCCAAACCGAAAACCTCGCCCAATTCCTTCATGGTAATTCCTTTTTGCTTTCTTAATTCCCTAATGTTATCACCAAGCACAACAAAACCTTCTTTCCAATAACCTTATAAGCCCCAGAATAATAGTAATATAACCCCAATTAATATTATCATTTAGCATAAATGATATCAACCCTATTTCATAATCTGACAAAATTTACCAAATTGTGAAAAATTTCTTGACTTCACGTATCGTGATGTGATAGTATTGCATTATCTTCACATTTTGTGAAGTTATCGCGATATTGAAAATGTTTAGGGGTGAGGTTATGTATTTAAAATATAGTGATTTGTTAAAAAAGGGATTCAGACCAGCTCAAAACAAGTTGTTTATGCTATCACGAGACGGATGTAAGGTCTATAGGCAAACCCCTATGGGCTATAGTCCTGCGCGGATTTATAAGCACAGATATTCAACAGTTCCTGCAACTATTGACGGAAAACAGAAAATGTTCATTTTACACAGGCTTATGGCGGAGGCGTTTATAAAGAATCCTGATAATCTTCCCGTGGTTCTCCATAGAGACAACAACAATCATAATAACCATGCGGATAATCTCTTTTGGGCAACAAACGAAACGAGACTGAGAAGAGCCATTGCCAGAGGAGGAGGAAACACTATATCAAATTCGGGCGTTAAATGCCCCTCTTGCGGTGAACTCACATTAAGCAGACAGGGCATCTGTTGTGAATGTCAAAAAATAGAGCGTAAAAAAATATCAGAAAGAAAAAAGCGAGAAGTTCTTTCCGAAGCTTTAAAAAATGTTGATACAAAGTTTTTAAGTGCCAGAGATAGAAAAATCCTTCTAATGCGATCTCATGGCAAGACGTTAAGGGAAATCGGCCTGGAATTCGGATTAGCCGGGGAATCAGTTAGACAGATAATAAAGCGAGCTGGCAAGCAAGGAAAGAAAAATGAATTAACTGAAAAAATCTCCGCTTCTCCTGATTATGACCTCTACATATCAAGCCTGGAAGTTTCAAAATTTTTAAGAGACACTCATATTAATTTAGCTTTAATTGCAAGAGAGACAGGACTTAATTATCAAAGACTTTATGGAAAGGTGGTTCGGAGAGGTTGTTTTGAAAAGGAGGAACTGTCAGAAATAAAATCTTATTTATACGGTAATTCAAAAGTATATTAGACAGGGGTGATTAATATTTGTGAATGTAATGATGCAATTAAACGGGAAATACCTGATAAATTTAATTTAATAAAATACATAGGCAATAAAGAAATTATCTGTTATTTGCAGGATATTGTTAATGCGGCTTATTTAGAAGGCTATAACGACGGAAAAAAGGAGGCTGGTAAAGATTATTATTAGTGTTTTTGCGCCACAAGAATACTATAAGATTAAAAATTTAATATATTCATAGACAAACGGGTTGCTTTAGTGTTAAAATTACTAAATGCAGTAAAATAAATAATTGGAAGGATTAGATAACTATGGCCGATGAAGAAAAATTTGACGATTATCACAAGAAAATGAAGGAAATTGAAGAAGTAGTAGATTTTGGTGATTCAGATGGAGTTTCTGAAAGTGATGTTTCTGAAAACGGAACTTTAGAAAATGAAGTTTTCGAGAATGAGCCAGTGGAAGATGTAACATCTGAACCCGGCGTTAACGGAGACATAACAAAAACATCTGATACGGATCAGTTTGTAACAACTACTTATTCAGATAATGAAAGACCCAATAAGCAATCAGGAAAAATGATAAAAATTGTTGCCATAGTTTGTGCAGCGCTTTTAATTATTGGAACTGCCAGTTTTTTTGGATATAGAGCGTGGGAAAAAGACAGTATGTCTTACATTATGACTTTTGACGGAAAAAGAGTCGGTGTTGAGACCTACAAATTTTTCCTTATGATTCAACAAAGTGAAGTTGGCGCCTCCGAAAGCGCTATCGATCAAATAAAAGAATCTCTTGTAATTAGAAAAGCCGCTGCTGATAAAGGCATTACTTTACCAGAAGAAGAACGTGCAAAGATAGCTGAGACTGCTCAAGGTTTGAAAGAATCCATTGTTAATTACGGATATACACTGCCTGATGTAACTGATGATGAACTTATTGATATTATGGCAATAACTTATTATGCCGAATCTTTAATAGACGTCTTTAACGCAGAAGAGTTTGACCAAGTTGCCTTTGATGCCGCCCTTGAAGAATATAAGTCACTGCCTCAAAATTGTATGAATGTTGACATGTACTATTTAATAGCAACCACTCCTGAGGATGCTGAGGCTGCCAGAACTGCTTTATCAGAAGGCGCTGATATTGAAGAAGTCTTAATGGAATACTCAGTTGTATATGAGCAGTCAGGACTTGAATCCCTTACGTTGAGAGATTTAACTCTTGAACAGTATCAGTATGATGAAATAATTGCTCTTGACGAATGGAAGCCCACAAGCGTTTATGACATGGGCGGTTCTTACGTAGTTTTTGTCCCATATTCTAAGACAGCTCAAACGGATGAAGAAATTGCGGATTATTATAAAGAACTTTATAATTATCAAAACGGCAATATCAACTTCCAAGAGAAAGTTGACACATGGCTTAGCGAAGGAGAATTTACTTTAAACCAGAAGGCAATTGACTCAATTGATTATAACGAGGTTACAAAAATGACACCCGCTGATAGTGGAACTCCTGCTGATGGTGGAACTCCCACAGATGCTGGTGCCCCTGCTGATGACGGAGCAACCGTTGAGGGTGAAACCGAAGGTCAATAAAAAATAGGGGATACAAGCCTTTTCGGGATTTTGTATCCCCTTTAAGGAACTGTTCAGAAATTTTACAGTTTCTAATCATTTTGCTATAGAAGCTAGAGGAGGTAGCACGATGCGTAAAAAGGAGATGCTAGCTATGCTTTTGGCCGGAGGTCAGGGTAGCAGACTTGGCATACTTACTCTCACGAAGGCAAAGCCTGCCGTTGCTTTTGGCGGGAAATACAGGATTATTGACTTCCCAATGAGCAACTGCATCAATTCCGGCGTTGACACCGTGGGCGTTATGACACAATACCAACCGCTTACATTAAACCGGCATATCGGAATCGGCATACCTTGGGATCTTGACAGAAAAAGCGGCGGGGTTACAATTTTGGCCCCTCACGTTAAAGGCGGGGAACAGGGCGAATGGTATTCGGGAACGGCAAACGCCATTTATCAGAACATGGGGTATATAAATAATTGTAATCCCACATATATTCTGATTCTGTCCGGAGACCACATCTATAAAATGGATTATTCAAAAATGCTGGACTTTCATAAGAAAAATAACTGTGACTGCACTATTTCTGTTCTGGAAGTTCCTTTAGAGGAAGCTTCCCGTTTCGGAATTATGAATACTGATGAAAACGACAAAATTTACGAATTTGAAGAAAAACCTGAAAATCCAAAGAATAATCTTGCTTCTATGGGAATTTATATTTTCACCTGGGACAAATTAAGAGAAGCTTTAATAAAGGATAATAAGATTCACCCTGATTCAGATTTCGGAAAACATATCATCCCAATGATGCTTGATGAAGGAAAGACTGTGTTCGCTTACAGATTCAAGGATTATTGGAAAGATGTGGGAACTATTGAATCCTATTGGGCGGCAAATATGGAGCTTGTACGGCATGTGCCTGAGTTTAATTTATATGAAGACTTCTGGCATATTTATACTGATTCGGAACACCAACCTCCCCAGTATACTTCCGCTGACGCTGAGGTCAAAACCAGCCTGATATCTGACGGCTGTGAGATTTATGGAACGGTTGAAAGCTCGATTTTAGGTCCTGAAGTTATTGTTGAAAAAGGTGCAATAGTCAAAGATTCTATTATCATGGAAAATTGCGTTATAAAAGAAAACTCTGTTATATCAAGATGCATAATTGATGAATTTTCTCAAATCGGAGAAAATGTTATTATGGGGCACGGCGAAAACGTCCCTAACTTTAAAAAGCCGGATATTTATAACACAGGAATAACTGTTGTGGGGCAACATTCTGTTATACCTAAGGATGTCATAATCGGTAAAAATTGCTGCATTTACGGAAACACCACGGCTTCTGACTATGCTGACGGAAAGCTTGAAAGCGGCGGAACCATTTTTATAGAGGGGGAATCTTCTTTATGAGGTCTCTTGGAATAATTTTGGCCGGGGGAAAAAGCGAAAGGCTCGGTGAACTTACTGACATAAGGGCTTCATCGGCCCTGCCTGTAGGAGGCTCATACAGAGCCATTGATTTCCCTCTCAGTAATATGTCCAATTCCGGCATCAACAAAGTCGCCGTTATAACCCAGTTTAATTCAAGATCCCTTCACGACCATCTTTCCTCGGCAAAATGGTGGGATTTAGGAAGAAAACACGGCGGATTGTTTGTATTTACTCCCTTTTTATCAAATGAAGCCAGCTATTGGTTCAGGGGCACAGCCGATTCAATATACCAAAATATGGCCTTTTTAAAGCGTTCAAACGAACCCTATGTGGTTATTGCCGCCGGAGAGGGCATTTATAAAATTGACTATAACAAGATTGTAGAATATCACATTGAAAAAGACGCTGATATTACAATCGTTTGTAAAGATATGCATAATCTTGATGTTCACGATTTTGGAGTCGTTAACATTGATGAACATGACCGCCTAACGGATTTTGAAGAGAAGCCTGTTGATCCTCAGTCTTCTATTATTTCTTTAGGAATTTATGTTCTTTCCAGAAATCTGCTTATAAAGCTCCTTGAAACTGCCGTCTCTGATGCAAGATACGATTTTGTCAAAGACATAATCGTCAGGTACAGAAAGAAGATTAAGATGTATGCTTATATGTTTGACGGCTATTGGTCTACTATTAATTGCGTAAAACGCTATTACCAAACAAATATGGACTTTTTAAGGCATGACGTAAGACAGACTTTTCTGAAAGAATGGCCATTTATTGAAACAAAGCCAAAGGATGAGCCACCGGCAAAATACAATGTTGGAGCATGTGTAAAAGACTGTATTGTGGGTTCAGGAAGTATACTGAACGGCTACATAAACAGAAGCGTCCTGTTCAGAAAAGTCTTTACTGGGGAGAACACTAACATTTCTGATTCAGTAATAATGGAAGGGTGTTTTATCGGAAATAATTGCACTATAAGAAACGCTATTTTAGATAAAGAGGTTATTTTATCAGATGGAAAAAATATTATTGGAACGCCTGAGAACCCAATGATTGTCAAGAAAGGAACGCTGATATAAATAAACTTTAAACACTAAGGGTATCGGCGGCATCCCGGCGATACCCTTAAATATTAGGCTGCTTTCCATGCCTATAGGGGGAATAACATTGTTTTCGCCAACAAATGAGGAATTAAAATCCGTTATCGGCAACAACGCCGACTATTATCTAAATAAGTTTGACGAAATTGCTAACGGAAAGAAACCCTTTAATTTAGCGGCATTCGTTTTTGCGCCGTTCATGCTTCTTTACAGAAAACTTGTCTTACAATTTTTATTGCTTTTTCTGATTCCTTATCTTATAATGTCATCTTGTTTGTTCGTTATTATTTTCAAGGCCATAACCTTCGACTTCAGCTTTATCAGCAACAACACGGCTGGAGTATACGGCATTATTATGATACTTTGTTATATCTATCTTGCGTTTAGCCATGCAACTTGCGGAATAAAATTTAATACAATGTATCGGAAAAAAATATTCCGTGATCTTGAGATGGAGAATTTAGATTTGGCAGAAGGTATAAAGCCTAAAAAACAATTTATAAGCAGAAAGGCATCTATGGCTCTGCCGGTCGCCTTCTTCGTTATTTATGCCTGCTTTAACCTGTTGATCACATTCGGAATTGTGTTTTACGGTGCAATGGATCTTATTAATAATTCGGGGGATGATATCGACATAGAGGATATACCGGGAATTATTGATGAAAAAATGGCTGGATTTTATTCAGAGTATAACCCAGATTAATTTAAGGAGGCACGTTATGGAATATAGAAAGATTTATGAAAGCTGGCTTAATGACAGCTATATTGATGATGTTACAAAAACGGAACTCAGGAGCATTGAAAATAACGAAAGTGACATAGAAGAAAGATTTTACAAACATCTGGAATTCGGAACAGGCGGTCTTAGAGGAATTATCGGGGCGGGAACCAGCAGAATGAACGTCTATACCGTTAGAAACGCGACTCAGGGGCTTGCTAATTACATTTTGAAACAGGGCGGTAACGTTCGGGAAATGGGAGTTTGTATAGCCCATGATTCAAGGCGCATGTCACCTGAATTTACAAGAGAAGCGGCTCTATGCCTTAACGGAAACGGAATAAAAACTTATATATATGAAAGCCTGAGACCAACTCCACAACTTTCATTTACTGTAAGAGAACTGGGCTGCGTGGCTGGAATTGTCATAACCGCAAGCCATAACCCTCCTGAATATAACGGCTATAAAGCCTATTGGAGCGACGGCGGACAGGTGACTTATCCAAAAGATGTAGATATCATTGACGAGGTTAACGAGGTCACAAGCTTTTCACAAATAAAAACCATGTCAGAAGAAAAAGCCGTTGAAGCGGGGCTTTTTAACGTCTTGGGACGCGATATGGACGACAAGTATATGGAAGCTGTTATGAAAAATTCTATGAATCATGAGTTAGTGAAAAAGAACCCTGATTCACTTAAAATAGTTTACACGCCCCTTAACGGCGCGGGAAATATCCCTGTACGCCGCGCCCTCAGTGAAGTTGGCTTTAAAAATGTTTATGTAGTTCCCGAACAGGAAATGCCTGACCCTGATTTCACGACAATCGGCTATCCTAATCCAGAGGATCCAAAAGCATTTACATTGGCACTGGAACTCGCTAAGGAAAAGAACGCCGATATAATCATAGGTACAGACCCCGATTCTGACAGAGTTGGTGCTATTGTCTTGCATAATGGGGAATATCGGATTTTAAACGGAAATATGACCGGAGTTCTTCTTTGCGAATACGTATTATCCCAAAAGAAGGCTAAGGGAGAGCTTCCCGAAAACGCTGCCGTTGTATCAACAATTGTTTCGTCAAATATGACAAAACAAATTGCAAAGGCATATAATACAAAATACTTTGAGGTTTTAACAGGCTTTAAATACATCGGTGAGAAAATAAAGATGTTTGAACAGGAGAAATCCTATCAGTTCATGATGGGTTTTGAGGAAAGTTACGGCTATTTGGCTGGAACTCACGCACGGGACAAAGACGCTGTTGTATCAGCAATGCTTATTTGCGAACTGGCGGCTGTTCTGAAATTACAGGGCAAAACCCTTATTGACGGTCTTGATGATTTGTATGAAAAGTATGGCTATTATAAAGAGCTGAACGAATCAATTACTTTAAAAGGACTTGAAGGAGTTAGGGCAATTAAAAAAATCATGACGAACCTTCGTGAAAATATACCAACGTCAATTGGAGATGATAAAATTCTTGCCGTTGGAGATTATCATGTCGGGTATGTATCTGACCTGATTAATAACAGCAAAAACCTCATTGAACTTCCTAAGTCAGACATTCTGTATTATGAACTTTCTGATGATGAATGGTTCTGCGTCCGCCCTTCTGGCACTGAACCCAAAATCAAAATTTATTACGGAGTACGGGGGAAAAATCACGAGGATGCTGATGCAAGACTTAGAATATTATCTGAAAATGCAAGGAATTTAGTAAACAGCGCAAATATATAATTTTCGACATTTATACTTTACTTTCAATAGGGAAATATATTATAATACCATAGTCGCTTATGGAATAAGTTTTAAATATTTGCATAAGAATATGTTAAATTGATTCAAATTTTTAGGGGAGGAACATAAATGGTGAGCATAACAGAAATAACAATTATTAGTGTGGACAAAAGCGATGACAGTTGGGCGATAGAGGGAGAAATCCTTTTCGAGTCCGATTTATCAACACCTTTTTCCGTTACGTACTATCCCAGCGATGATGATTTCGAGGATCTCGAAATTGAGATAAACCCCGGGGATTACGATAAAAAACTATTCAAAGATATGGTTATCGAAGCGGCTATGAATTATGAAGATTAATTAAAAATAAAAGATATGGCTCGGTATCCTGAGACATATCTTTTTTATTTAAGACCCTATCGTGTTCTGTTTTCCTTAATAAAAGCTTTCAACTGCTCTGTTGCGTCAATAAGCGGCTCGATTGAATAATTATGGTTCAGGCTGTCTATAACAGAAGCCAGATACTTTGACATGTCAACCTCACGATACCATTCCATTTGCTTTATATTATTAGGCACATATGTCAGGTTCGTGGAATAAACCCGGTTCAAGATGCCTTGCTCATAAAGCTTTGTAAAGGAATCTGAGCCTTCTGTGAAAAAGGCAAAAGTCGTGGCAACGAAAATATGCTTTGCCTCCCGCTTTTTAAGTTCTAAAACAATATCGATAACCGATTCACCAGAAGAAATCATATCGTCTATTATAATAATATTCTGCCCCTTAACATTTCTTCCAAGATATTCATGCTGGACAATAGGGTTTTTTCCGTTCACAACCCTTGTATAGTATATTCTTTTATAAAAGAGCCCCACGTCAATGCCTAAAACGTTTGAATAATAGATTGCTCTGTCCATAGCTCCGGTGTCAGGGCTTATGACTAAGAGGTCATTGTTGTCCATAGAAATTTCTTCTTCGTCATTAATGAAGGTTTTAACTATCTCGTAAGTAGCGTATAAATTTTCAAATGAGCAAAGCGGAATAGCGTTCTGAACGGCAGAATTGTGAACGTCAAATGTAATAATGTCCTTAACACCCATTCTTTCAAGTTCTTGAAGCGCCATTGCACAGTCAAGGGATTCGCGGCTTTTACGCCTGTCCTGTCTTGAAGCGTATAAAAGCGGCATAATTACAGTGGTTCTTTTTGACTTTCCGGCAATAGCTGATAAAACCCGCTTTATATCGCTGTAATGCTCGTCGGGGCTTTTAAAGTTCGTATGTCCGTACATTTTATAGGTTACTGAATGATTTCCAATATCGCAAAGAATATAGACATCCTTACCGCGAACAGATTCTTCAATTTTAGCTTTGCCTTCGCCGTTTGAAAAACGGATCTGATCAACAGGAACGATATAGGATTCAGGCTGAATTTGACCAATTCTTTCCTCTTTAATATGCATGTCCACAAGTTTTCCAAGATCCGTACAGCCATCCATAGCTATAAGGGCAAGGCTACCTTGGGTATAAATTGTTAAATTGTCAGGGATCATATGTTTTCCTCCAGATGATAAGCTTTAATCTCTTAGTATTTTAATAAGGAATGTATCGGTAAACCCGAAAATTTCTTTCTTCCGTCAAACATCAGAAGTTCGATAAGAAAACTTAAAGCGACAACTTCCCCGCCGCAGTCTTCAACTAAATTGCAAATGGCTTCACAGGTTCCGCCTGTTGCCAATAAATCGTCAACGATAACAACCTTTTGCCCTTTTTTTATTGCATCTTTATGAATCTCTATTGTGGCCGTGCCATATTCCAGTTCGTATGATTTAGAGGCCACTTCATGGGGAAGTTTTCCGGCTTTTCTCACTGGAATAAAGCCTTTTTTCATAGCAACTGCAACAGGAACACCGAAAATAAATCCTCTTGATTCAGGGCCTATAACAAGGTCAAAATCAAGTCCTCTAAATGGCTCCATCATGCCGTTTACTGCATAACAAAGGGAGTCAGGGTTTTGTAAAATCGGAGTAATGTCTCTGAAAATAATCCCTTGACTGGGAAAATCGTGAACATCTCTAATTATTTTCTTTAAATCCATACAGAAAAACCTCTCTTTGATTCTCTTTATATATTGCGGCGACAATTAAAATCCAAAACTTTTAACTGAACTGAAA
>CAYLSP010000010.1:0-13694 GCA_964385935.1 uncultured Defluviitaleaceae bacterium | reverse complement strand
GCATTATTTTCTTATCACACAATCCAAGTGAAATTCCTAACAGCCCATTTGTGAAAATAAAAAAGACCAACTGATGGGGATTTATTTGAAGAAGTATAAAGCCCACGCATATATAACTTGTCACCCCTAAAATAGTGGATTTTCGACATATCATATAAATGGGCAACGCAGAAAATACGGTCAATGCAACAAGAACTTCGCCCGTTGTAGCCGCTAAAACTTCTATAGTAATGATTATAGCTGTAAGAATACTTGCAAATGTAAATTCTTTCACCTTCACATAAATCAACCCAATACAAATATTTCAAACAAATCTTATTCATCAATTTAGATAAATAGAACCTTTATAGATAGGGCAAATGGAGCCAGTGGGTTAAGTAGGAAAATTAGCAGCCTCATAAACCCCGCCGATTGTCCCATTAAGTCCGGTTTTTCCAACGATTTCGCAAAACTGTTCCTCTTTTAACGACACATCCATATCACTTATATAGATTTCATGTATATAATCATATGTTAATTTTTTAAAAACTTCATAGGAACCCATATTCTTACTGACCAGCAGTTTCCTCTGTTTAAGCTCTTTTCTGTAATGGAATTTCACTTTGTCCAAAATCTCATAGCGATAGAAGTCAACCATATTTCTGGCAATCTGATTTTTACAGTTTTTGTAGAGGAAGATTCCCAGACAAAGCAGCGAGCCATTATAGGGAAAAAGAGCAATTTGCGCCGCCCCTAAGAACATCATAATGAAGCCTAATAGATTGGTTATAAAAACTAAAAACCTATTGCCTTTCATAACTCCAAAAATATTTCCTAAAAAAAGCTGACAAAGATTCCCGCCGTCAAATGGAAAGGCCGGAAGCATATTGATTAAAAATAGTGCTAAATTACCGAGAAAAAAGATTGAACTTCTATTTTCCACGAAAATTAATGAAATGATTAAATTGGAAAGTGGCCCGGCAAGATATATGGATGCTCTGCCATTACCAGATATCCGCTCAATATTCTCTATAATGGCCGTTTCTCCAAGAGGCGTTATTATAAACTGTTTCAGCCTGAATTTTTTTGATTCCCTTAGAAAAATAAGCTTTGCTGCAAATATATGTGCAAGTTCATGGATTGTCACAAAAATCAGCATAATAAAAAATTGCTCTGTGTAGCCTAGAGCAATTATTATCAAAGCAAAAATAATAGATGAAAGACGAATGTCTATTTCTGTATTAAATAAATAAATTTTAATAAAGTCCTTCCCCTCTCATGACAATCTCATTACGCGCTTCTTTGGTCAAAGTTAAGTCAACAAAATTATAAGGGTCTATGTAATCGCCGTTTTCTTTTATTCCATAGTGCAAATGGGGGCCCGAGGAAATTCCTGTGTTTCCCGATTTTGCCACAACTTGCCCCTTGGTTATTTTATCGTTTTCTTTAACCAGAATTTCGCTTAAATGTGCGTATATTATTTCAGCACTGTCATGAGTGAATATTAGATATTTGCCGTTTAAAGAGTTTTCGCCTGTTTTGGTGATTATACCGTCGCAAACGGCCAAGACTTGAGTACCGGTATTTACGGCTATGTCTATTCCGTTGTGAAATTCTTCTGCTTTTGTGACGGGGTTTATCCTGTTTCCAAATGTTGAGGTGACAAGCCCCTTCAGCGGATTGTCAAAATCGGCTCTAAAAGCTATTCCGCTAATGATTTCAGAGCCTAGCGGTTTTTTATATATGGATCCTCCGCAGAATTAATCTCATTTAATATTTCTTCATCTATGCGAAAACTTCCGTCTGGCAGAGTGGGAACTTCTTGAACTTCTTGTATTTCCTTAATTCCTTCAATTCCATCTGTACCCTCATTGCCATGACTAATATCAGTATCTATGCCTACATCTTCCTTTATTTGATCTATATCAGAGTCGTACTGCTTTTCATTCTCGAAACCGAAAATAGTCTTAACTGAGTCTGTTAGCTGGCTTCCTATTGAATAAACTTGCTCCAATGTCACATTCTGAGAAATAGAAGCTTTAACCTTCGCCTTTATGTCATTGACAAAACCTATATTAAGAAAGTTTATTACCAAAACCAGCAATAATACAGCTCCAGCTGCTATGGACTGGCTCATGAGTCTTTCTTTGAAAGAAATCTTTTCGTCCTTTCTTGCCCTGCTGCTACGGTAACTGCCTGTTCTATGGCTATAAGAATTATTTCTTATACTACCTGAGTCTCCGTCTCGGTTCATTCTGTAATACTCTCTTGCGGACATCCTAGGGGCTTCTTCTGATTCTTCCTTTTGTCGCGGGGGGATATAATATCTTGGCTTTCTCTCGGTTTCCGGGAAATGAAGTTCGTTTTCCGTGTATTTGTCCATAAAAATCCTCCTTTTTGTTTATATGAATATACATATTCTCAAAAAGGAGGATTAATTCCAAATCGGTTAAGTTAAGCCTACTTCTTTTCGGGTTCAGGATATTCCTGACCGAAAAGCTCAGCCGTCATTTTTTTTATTTTCATCTCGTTACGGGGTCTGTCGTTGTGGTCTACAGCCGTTTCCGCAATCTTATTAATAACCTCCATGCCCTCGATTGTTTTTCCGAATGCAGCATATAATCCGTCCAGATGAGGAGACGTTTCATGCATCAAAAAGAACTGAGAACCGGCTGAATCAGGGTTATTTGCCCTCGCCATTGAAATTACACCTGGCTCATGCAAAAGATCGTTTTTGAAACCGTTTTTAGAAAATTCACCTTTAATTGTATAACCGGGACCGCCCATGCCTGTTCCGTTGGGACAGCCGCCCTGAATCATAAAGCCTCTTATTACTCTGTGAAAAATCAATCCGTCATAAAAGCCGGATTTTACAAGGGAAAGAAAATTATTGACGCTGTTTGGAGCAATTTCTGGATAAAGCTCAATTTTAATTTTATCTCCTGATTCCATTTCTATTGTTACAACTGGATTTTTACTCATTTTATCACCTTTCAATTTTTAATTGTCTTAACGTCTCATAAATAAGTATTCCGCAGGCAACAGCCGCGTTTAATGATTCGGCGTTCCCGATAATCGGTAAGTTAATGGTGCAATCAGCCATATGGATAATTTCCTCCGTAAGTCCAGAAGCCTCATTTCCAATCAAAAACGCAGAAGATTTTTTGAAGTCACATTCATAGGCACTTTTATCAGCATTCAAACAGGCGGCATAGACAGACATGCCATGATTTTTTAAGAAACTGCAGACCTCATTCAAATCTGCCCCTTCAATAACAGGTATATGAAAAATTGTTCCAGCGGTTGCCCTCACAGTTTTTTGGTTATAAAGATCACAGCTTCCCAAAGACGTAATAACTCCGTCAAAACCTGCCGCACAGGCTGTTCTTATTACACCGCCCAAATTACCGGGGTCGTTGCAGTTTTCAAGCATAACGAAATGGGACGTTTCGCCTATGGATAAATCGGTCAGCGAAAGTTTTTTCTGCTTGACAACGGCTAAAATTTCCTGAGGATTTATTGTATCACAAAGCTTTGGAAAAATTTCATCAGAAAATATTTTTATTTCAGCCCTGTCTTTTAATTGTGACACGTCTTCTTTTTCAAAGTAACTTTCTGAAATCCCGAAACATTCAACATCCCAATTGGTGGGAATATCTTTAGTAAATTTTTTACCTTCAACGGTAAAAAATCCCGTCTCGTTTCTGCCGTCTTTTTGCCTTAAACTTCTTATCAGCTTAAAATATGAATTTTGGCTGCTGCTGATTACTTCTTTTTGAAACCCCAATTTATCACTCCTATGAATTTTGCTTTTAGATAATGGGCATGTTGAAAAATTTAATATTATTCAACACGCCCATTATAACACAAGTTTTGTCGTTAGGCTATTATTTTATAAGCTGCGGACAATAAAAGGCTCAAGGGAATAAATATCCGATGAGCCTTTTGCTCTAGCAATATTTTCTTTCTAAAACTACGGAATCTTGCGCATAATCTGATCCAGAATTACGAAAAGTTCCCCTCTTGTAACGGGATCGTCAAAACGGGTTTCATAAATTTTTATTCCTCTTGAATTTAAGTAGTTATATGCCGATTGAGCCCAATGCTCAGTTGTGGTTACTTCTGCTTTATAAGGAACGCCCAAAATCTCACAAATAATCTTTGCCTGAGTTTCAGCTATTTTTTTCAAATTAGCGTCACTCTTTAAAAATGCCTCGTCATGAACATTGTCGTGGAAACCATTTTCCACAAGGAAAATATGCGGTGTTCCCACAGAGGCCGCCGCGTTTATTACGGTATAATAATCTGAATTAGAGCCATCTGTTGACACTCTTGTTTTTGCCCCCCTGTCCGGGTTCCCCATCAGGTCAGATAATGATTTTGACAGCTTTGCGGCATAGACCTTATCCTCAGGCCGCTTTACTGAATAATACGCTTCAACGCCCCGTGCGCTGCCGTTGGAGGCATTTGAATGTTCGGAAATAAATAAGTTATAACCCGCCGATTTTTTTCCCCGATCTATTAAGGACGGATTTTCGTTATAGGTTCTCGTAAGATCGGCCTGAATCCCCGAGCGCTTTAACGCTTCTTGTAAGTATTTAGAGATCTTCCAGGCACCCTCATGTTCGTAATATCCAGTAGGACCCTTGTTCGGACTTCCCGGCATATGTCCCGGATCTATCATAACTTTCATAAAAAAACTCCTCTCTTATTAATAACCTATCACCATAAGAACGGCACCAAATGTTTATTTCAGCCGTAATATATAGTATTAATAAGAGAGGTTTTGTGTTAAAGCTTATTCAAGAAATCCTCAATGTCCTGCCTGTTTTTCTGAACAGAACCCATTAAAATATCCTTTCCGCCGCCCCGCCCATTAAGAGCGTTGTTTAAAGCGGTCGAAAACTCCTTTATATCCCCTTTTTTATAAATAATAGCATATTTATATCCGTTTTCATCATCCCCAGAAAAAGCCGCAGAAATCAAAGTTTTTTCAGACTTTTCAGCAATCATAAGAGCTAACCTTTTAAGTTCATCCGGTCCTAAATCATCTTCAAAAACTGAGACGGTTTCTTCTTCTGGCTGACTTGCAGTAATAAACTCCAATATCCTGATTTTACTTTGAGTCAACTGATATTTTATTTTATCTCGTTCAGCTAAAAGCACTTTGACAGCTTCGGCTGATTCATTAATTTTGGAGGATAGAAGTGTCGAGATCTCATGGGCATTTCTTTGCTTTACATCATAGTCTTCAAGAGCTCTATACCCGCAAACCATAGAAAGTCTGCTTCCGCTTTTATATTTTTGGGACTGAACTATTTTTATAAGCCCAAGTTCACCTGTGGTTCTCGTCTGAGTGCCACAGCAAGCACAAACATCATAATCGGATATGTTGACAATGCGTATTTCACCCGTTAACTGCTTTTTGCTCCGATAAGCTATATCGGGAGTTCCGTCATAAAAATCCACCTGAACAGGAAGGTTTTTAAAAACGGCTTCATTGCTCAGATGTTCTATTTTTTTAATATCCTCATCAGTGAGAAAAACGTTATAATCCATTGTAACGTATTCTGTGCCAATATTGAAGCCCACGTTGTCCGCGCCGTAAAGCTTATGTATAATGCCCGAAACAATATGTTCGGCAGTGTGGCGCTGCATATGGTCATAACGGCGATTCCAGTCTATTGTGCAATTATAGGTTTTATCAGGTTCTAGCGCGCTGTCTGTTAAGTGGATTATCTCGCCGTCTTTTTCGTGGACTTCCAGCACATTTGCATCCCCAATTTTTCCTATGTCGAAGGGTTGTCCGCCACCTTCTGGATAAAACGCTGTCATTGACAAAACGGTTGCAAATCCCTGCTCAACAGGTTCACAACATATAACTTTGGACTCAAATTCTTTCAAATAAGCGTCCTCATAAAACAATTTCTTACTGTTCATTTTTATATTTCCTTTCGTCATTCTATGTAAGGAATAATTAATATTTCCTTAAAAGCCCAACTACTTTTCCAATAATTTCAACTTCTTCAGTTATAATCGGCTCAAAATTCTGGTTGGCAGGTTGCAGCCTTATCATTTTATCATCCCTGAAAAAGCATTTTACTGTGACCGAATCACCTAACAAGGCTACAATAATGTCTCCGTTTTCAGCTATTGGCTGTTTGCTTACAAGAACAAAATCGTTGTCAAAAATTCCTTTTTCTATCATGCTGTTATCTGGGACTTTCATAATAAAAGTTTCGCCAAAAATTAGTTCAGATGGAATGGGGAAAGAAACATTCGTCTTTTGAAGGGCCAGAATAGGCGCTCCATCCCCTATATCCTCAACTACAGGAACATTTACAACGGACTCATTGCTTGAGTAAAAGTTTGTTTCAAGGATTTCTATGGTTCTGTTTTTATAAGGAGAGCGTCTGATAAGCCCTTTGTCCTCTAAAATGGATAGATGTGAGTGAACACTTGAAGTGGAACTAAGCCCAAGTGCGGCGCAAATTTCTCTTATTGATGGAGGAAAGCCCTTTTCACGTATTTCTTTTCTGATAAAATCATAGACTTTCTTTTGCTTCACGGTAAGTTTCTTTTTGTTGATTGCCGACACAAATACCACCGCTTTCATTGTATTATTTTTATAATAGTACAATGAAAACGGTGATTTGTAAAGAAAAACCAAAATCTTGTTCTCTTTAATCAGCAAATATTTTTTCAACTTTTCCACTTTGAGCATTTATAAATACTTTACAAGCGCTGTCGTTAATTTTGCCTTTGAGTTCATAACAATATGCTTCACTGCCCGAATCAAGCAAAATGAAACATTTATTGAGTTCGGTAATATTAAACTCTTTTGTAACGGCGGCTTTTGCTTCATTTTCAGCCACTACATTTTCGGGTATTTTCCTGTCCGTATGCATATAAACATAATTTTTTGATTCAAATCCAAGGACATCTCCGGAGGTTAAACTAATTTTTAGTTTTATTAAGTCTGGATATGAAACTACCCCTGAGACCTTCGGGACAAAATCAATTGTTATTTTGTTATCATAAACTTCATTACTAACAGGAATCATATTGTCAAAGCCTCTGCTTATTAGAAAATTTACGGCTATTGCTATAGCGTCCTCCTGTGAAACAGGGAGGTTTTTCCCTGAATAATTCCCTTCGCTGAGAAACCAGAGGGGATATCCGCCATACTTTGTAATATCCATATAAATTATTCTTGATGGATTGTCTTTTGGATAAATAGCATAACTTAAAGTTGGAATAATTTTTCCTGCTTCTACAGCAGGCTTCTCTAAAAACTGAATATTCACTGCTTGTTCAATACCCAAAAATGACTTAACAATTTCTTCTCCCTTTGAAACAGAAATTTCTGGCTTGCCCTCTGTAAGCTTTGGCTTTTTTGCGACCAGTTGCTGTGAGTAACTGCCTTCATAAATGATGGGCTCATAGTCCTTAAATTCCTTGGCAACTTCAGACAAAGAACCTAGCAATGACCTTGCGCTAAAACTTGGATTTCTTTTATAAGCCCCTCCGTCTTCAGGCGTTTTGTCTAATATTTCATCCCATGATATTTCAGCCCCCATACTAAGTTGCAAGTTAAGGACGTTTAATTCCTCTGAAAGATTCTTTGAATACTGGCTTATGAGCTTTATCTGCTTGGCATCAGCGTCGCTTATTTCTTCATTATTAATTGATTTTTTCATCATAGAGTATGAAAAATCAGCCGTTTGGGAAATATATTTTATTGCATTAGAAACGGTTTCCGATCCGTTGGGAATAGCCGCCAAACTTGTTTTTATATTTTCAGTATCCTTCCAAATATCCGCAAAGATTGCGGCTCTTTGCTCAGGAATGTTAACAATTGAGGCATCATTAAATAACTTTTTTAGTTTCTCAGTGTCTGCCGCCGCGTTTTGGAAAAGATTCAAATACGTGTTGTTTAAAGCAACCATATATCTGCGTTTTTCTCTATACTGAAAAACTCCAAAAAAGGTAGTTGCAAGAATCACAGCGGCAACGATAACGTAAAATAAATTAAACTCAAACAATCTCTTTTTTGTTTTCATAATTATCACCTATTTCATCGCAAAGACGTGATTTTCTATTTGTTTTGTAATGGTCAGTGTCTGAACCCACTTGCTTGTGGCTGTTTCTGGATTCCAATAATATTCCGCGCCGTTAACTGGATCCCATCCGTTCATAGCGTCTCTTGCTGCATTTATGCAGGACTCCGACGGCGTTAGCTTTATTTGTCCGTCATAAACCACGTCAAATGCGCCGGGCTGATAAATTACTCCTGATATGCTGTTGGGAAATTCGGGACTTCGTACCCTATTCATAACCACCGCGCCGATGGCAACCTGTCCCAAATATGGTTCGCCGCGTCCTTCACCGTTTATCAGACATGCCAAAAGCCAGAGATTCTGCTCTCTCGTATTAGCCACAGTAGTTAAGTTTTCTTCAATTTCCAACGTCAGGTCGAGGGCTTCAAGGGTTTTCTTCCCAACAATGCCGTCTACTACAAGTTTATTTTTTTTGTGAAAGGATTTAACTGCTTCAAGTGTTTTGTGACCGAATATGCCGTCCTGCGGGTCTGTTAAATACCCCAGTGAGATCAATCTTTCCTGAATTTTGGTAACATTTTCACCTCTTGAACCCCATGTAAAAACGCCCTGAGCGAAAGCTACATTAGTGTTGGCTTGGGATATTAAGTTCATGAAAATAACGAAAGAAACAAAGAAGAAAATAATTTTGTGAGGTCTATTTGCCTCCATTTTTATCACCACTCCCGAATAAGTCCTCAAAAACTTCCACTATTTTAAACTTAACCACTATTTTGTCCTTTGGTAAAACTTCGTTGTATTCTTCAACCGTAAGAATGTTTTTAAGTTCCTCCTTTGTGTCAGGTGGAAGCTCCTTTTTTGTAATATCAACATAACAAAGTGGAGGGAACATCATACACCACCAGTTAGCTCCCTTTCCCTCTCCAATAACAACCCTGAGCGCCTCATACTCACCGCCCGGAAAGGTTGCGTCGCCGTATGTCCTTCTTGGAAACATGCTGTTTGTAAGAGAGGCCTTAACTGGGTAATTATAGCCGTTTCTTTCAATAACCTCCTTAGCGCAAAGCTCAATTCCAGTTAAATTTTCATTTATAAATTCCTCTGTTTGTGCCTTTGTGGAACAGTTTGACAAACCTTTTTCATATTTTTTTAAAATCTCGTCTCTGACTTCGAGCTTCAGTTTCTGATCAAAATCTTCGTCACTGTTGGCAAGTACGTGAAATCTAACTACTTCGCCCGCAATTCCCCTCTGTATCTCCTGAACTTTAAGAGCAGAAAAAAGCGAATAGGCAAAAACGCTCAAAATTCCTGTTGAAATAGCTAAAATAATAAAATTTCTTTCTTTTTTCACATGCTTTGAAATAAAATTACCGATTTTGTAAATCACTATATACCCCCTAAAAATAATATAGTAAATCATTACCATTTTTTAGAAAGTTATTCAGCTTATTAATTTAATTAATTTTTTATTGAAATATCAACTTTTTGTGTTAATATTATTGTAATGAACTACCTCGCGATGAATAAAATATTGGAGGGCTGGCCTTGGCAGATACCGTTTTATACGACCTTTTACCTTACGAGAGCAAATTGATAACTTATATAAAACTCAACAAGCCAGTATTTAACATGGATGCCGTTTTCAGTGACGAAACCAGAAACTTTGTTTCCGATAACGAGCCAGAAAAGGGTTCCGCAATAACAATCCGCATAAGAACTGCTGCCGGAGACTGTGACAAAGTATTTGCTGTTATAAACGGAAATCGTCATGAATGTAGACTCTTAGAATCCGATTCAGTCTTCGATTATTACGGCATCAGCATTGTTATAAATGAAAGAATATCCTATTATTTTTTAATAGTAAGGGAAGGGCGGATCTATTTTTACAACAAAAAGGGGATCGACATATCCCCAAACGCCGATTACAATTTCATAATAATTCCGGGCTTTAAAACCCCGTTGTGGGCAAAAGGCGCTGTTATGTATCAAATTTTTGTAGATAGATTCTACAACGGAAATAAAGACAACGATGTGGTTGACAACGAATATGCATATTTGGGAAAGGCGGCAAAATTTCTTCCCCAATGGGGTAGCGGCGTTGAAAACGAGGATATATGCAATTTTTATGGTGGGGATATAGACGGCATAATTGAAAAAATGGGGTATTTAAAAGATTTGGGTGTGGAGGTTTTGTACCTAAGCCCGATTTTCGTGTCCCCTTCCAGCCATAAATATGATATTCAGGACTACGATTATGTTGACCCCCACTTTGGCAGAATAGTAAACGACGGTGGGGAGGCTCTGACTCCTTTAAAATTTAATAATAAGTTTGCTTCAAAATATGTAAAAAGAACAACGGACAAAGCTAATTTGGAAGCAAGTAATCAGCTTGTTGCCGAAATGATAAAAATCGCTCATGAAAACGGAATGAAGGTTATTTTTGACGGTGTTTTTAATCATTGCGGAGCATTTAACAAATGGCTTGATAAGGAAGGGTTTTATAGCGGGGAGGAAGGATATTCCGAGGGAGCTTATAAATCTGAGAACAGCCCATATAACTCATATTTTAAATGGTATGAGAGAATTTGGCCTAATAATGATTGTTACGACGCATGGTGGGGGCATGACAACCACCCAAAATTAAATTTTGAGGGCTCAAAAGAGCTTTATGACTACATTCTTGAAATAGGAAAGAAATGGGTTTCGCCACCTTATAACGCTGATGGATGGCGGCTTGACGTGGCGGCGGATCTGGGGTATTCAAAGGAATTTAACCATAGATTCTGGAGAGATTTTAGAAAGGCTGTTAAAGAGGCAAACCCCGAAGCCATAATATTGGCGGAGCATTACGGCGATCCCTCTGACTGGCTGAAAGGTGATCAATGGGACACAATTATGAACTATGACGCTTTCATGGAGCCTATAACATGGTTTTTAACAGGGATGGAAAAGCACAGTGAAGACTTTCGCTACGACATGCTTAATAACGGCGCGGCTTTTGAAGGGGCAATGCGGTATCATATGTCGCATTTTTCAATTCAATCCCTTCAAGCCTCAATGAACGAGCTTTCAAATCACGATCATTCTCGCTTTTTAACGAGAACAAACCGTTCTTCCGGCCGCCTTCACACCAGAGGTGGGGCTGCCGCGGACGCGGACGTGAACCGTGGTGTATTTATGGAGGCAGTAGTGTTCCAGATGACATGGCCTGGCGCACCTACTGTTTATTATGGTGATGAAGCGGGGCTAAAAGGCTGGACAGACCCTGACAACAGGCGGACTTACCCCTGGGGTGAAGAAGACGCAATGTTTTTGGATTTTCATAAAGAAGCCATAAAAATGCACAAAAATCACACAGCATTAAGAACCGGCTCTTTAGAATTTTTAAATGTAGACTATGGGGTTATAAGTTTTGGAAGATGGGATGACAGGGACAAAATCGCGGTGGCTCTTAATAATACAGATGACATAAAGCATGTGATTATCCCTGTTTGGCGCATAGGAATTCACTCAGGGGAAATGGAAGTTCTGCTTTCTACAGACGGTTTTTCCTTCAGGACAGAAAAAGTCAAATATAAGGTTAACCATGGATTTGTGACGGTTTTTCTGCCAAAATACTCATCGATTGTTTTAAGGGAAATAAATTAAAAATTAAATCCGGCGGTTTCACTATAGAACCGCCGGATTTAATTTTGCTTCAAGGCGGTAAATCGGCTGACCTTTTTCTGAAAATTTCTCTTCATATTCAGTCATGATGTTACCAACATATCCGCTGTTATGGAGATCATAAGTCACATTTTGAAGCTCCCAGCCACATTCTTTGAATTCCTCGAGAGAAAACTCAAAAAGCTGTAAGTTATCCGTTTTAAAAAATATTTCTCCGTTTTTAGTAAGTGCTTCTTTATATAGGTTCAAATATCTTCTATAAGTAAGCCGCCTTTTCGCCCATTTTTTTCTGTTAGGCCAAGGGTCAGAAAAGTTCAGATATATGCGCTCTATTTCATTTTCTCCAAATATTTCTGAAAACATATCCGCATCAGTATTAATAAACGCAATATTTTTATCTGCTTCTAAAGTTCTGGACAGCTTGAGCGCCATTGCAAGAACCTGGGGCTCTCTTTCAATGGCTATATGATTTATATCAGGGTTTCTTAGTGTCGTCTCTACTATAAAGCGCCCTTTGCCGCATCCTATTTCACAATGGCAGGGATTCTGATTTTTAAAATAGTCTGACCATTTACCTTTATATGAACTATAGTCTGTTATTAATTTTTCATTTTCAGAAAGCTCTCTGGGAGCCCATGTTTTTTTTCGGATTCTCAATGGTTTTCTCCTAACATTTTATAGTGGCCTTGTCCGATTGATTATAACATATTTTATAGAAAATGCAAAGTATAAAACCTTGGTCTTTAATGAAATGGATAAAAAAATCCCACGCCGAAAGGCGTGGGGAAAGTTATAAAAGTTTTAATTTTTATTTAATATGTTTTGCTACGAAAGCGATATCTTCGATATCGATCTTGCCGTTGTTGTTGAAATCCCACTTAGCGTACATAAGGAACCATTCTGCATAGGCTTTGTCGATACCGAACCAGTCAATGATGTTGGAGAGGTCGATCAGGTTGTATGTTACGCCATCAACATCAGTTCTGATAGTTGCAAGAGCATTGCTTCCTACGATTGTTTTTGGAGTGGTGTTAAGGACATACTGAGCTTCAACAGTAAATGTTGCAAGTGCGTTGTCTAACTTAACATTTTCCTTAGCACGGAGCATGAGAGAACCAACTTCGAGAAGTTCATATCCGTTTAAGTTAGCAAGAGTAGCGGATACTTTGCCTTCGCCTACAGCAACGTCAAGGCGTGATAAGCCTTTAGCTTCTGTAAATCCAGCGTATTCAAATTTGTCTGCGTCGAAAGTATAAGTTACGATAGCGGCATTACTTTCTACTTTATTAACGAAAGCAGTGTCTAATGTAAAGTATTCACCGGCAACGACTCTAGGTTTGCTTGCTACAAGTGTAAGGTCGTCTGAGCTTGGTTTATCTACATTGCCGCCGATTATGAGTGGAGATGATGTAAGTTTTTCGGAAAGGTCAATGCTGAGTAAAGCGTTGTCATATGAACCGATACCCATAGCGTTAAGGTTGAATTTAAGAGTGTATTCGCCTTCGCCTGTAGCGGAAAGAGCCATGAAGCCACCAGTGCCTACAGCTGATCCAGCGCCAGTAACAGTTACGGCGTAATTGTTAATTGCTGCTGTTACTTTGCCTGTGTAAGGTGTTCCGTCTTCGTTAAACGCTTTGAAGTTAACTACTGTATCTTTAGTAAGGCTCATGTCTGGTGTAAAGTTAAAATCAGTTGTGATAGCTTTTGCAAGTTTGAAGTTTACGCCTTCAACGATTGATTTGTAGTCAGCAACAACAACCTGTTTAGACTGGCTGTATCTGCCGTTTGCGCTTGCTGTAACTGTGTAACCATCGTTTGGATAGAGGTATTCGCCGATCTTAGGATCTTTAGGATCATCAGTTTCAAAACCGCCTTTGAGACCTCTGTATCCGATAACACCTGCTGTAGGCTGCATAACGCCTTCGTAGTCATATGTGTCAAACTGAGTTGATGGAACTACGAACCAGTTGAAGTTACCGCCTTTTACGT
>CAYLSP010000009.1:0-13732 GCA_964385935.1 uncultured Defluviitaleaceae bacterium | reverse complement strand
ACCCATATCTTCTGCAATTTTAAAAAAAGCATCTATTCCATAGAGAGAAGTCAGATAAATGCTTAACGATTCAAAGTCTTTTCTTATACGTCTAAGCTTGCTACTACTCTTTCGTGATTTTCTTAACGCAGCATATAATGTTTCGTATTTATCATAAAGGGCATTGCGTGCGGCTTCGCTACCATTCTCTGCAAAAATACAGAGCAACTCTGCAAAATGATCAAACTGCCAATTCCCATTTGAATCTGTTGACAAGAACTTTGCAATTACAGGTGTTTCAAAGTATAAATAGTCATCAAAACGAGTTAGTAATTCATATAAATAACAGGCTCTTGTACCTTCACATTGAGTATCAAATGATAAATTATGTAAACAACCCCATAGAACCGTTTCTTTGTATTGACTTTTATTAGCAGTAGCATCAAGTATGACAACGCATCTACCTAAACCAAGTTTCATAGCATTCTTAAATTGGGTTTTTGTTATTATACTCACCTCTAACGTAATATTTAAATAAATCAGTTTTTATCGCCAAGTGCTTATATATATCACCGTCTTTATAAATAGCGTTAAAATAAATTGATGAATTGAAGATAGGTGAGTTGTTGGGCATTGTTATGATGCTATCGAGCCAAGATTTAAATGCTGGAAAAACCTTATTTTTTAATAATCTTTAGATTTTCTAATGTCGGTTATATGCAGAGCCCCTGCCCTTATATATAGTCGCTGGTATGGTATATTATCATTCGGAAGGCAATAACGGACTTCAAAAATTGAACCTATTTCTTGTGGTAACCAATATACTGACTGTTTTTTAGGACATATGCAAAGTTTTTGGGGAGTTTGGGCTTACGAATTGAACTTATTTGTTTCTGCTCCATACATTCTATCCTTCCTTTGCTATTCAGATATTCTTGAATGACTATATATATAAAAAAGTTCCTGACTTATCTGATATCCTTTCTCGCATTGTTCAAAGGTTTTGTCAAATTCTTCAAAGCCAGCTTTGTCCATTTCATAGGCAGAGCTTTCATGAAATACCCATTTGTTTTCTGCAAGAGCCCCTGTTTTGAGTTCCTTCACAAGCATAGCCGTTGGAAATATCCCGTCTCCAGTGCTTACATTGTATTTTTTACTACTTTTAAAGCCACTACTTATGTAATTTTCAGGATTGCCAAAAATTACGACACAATCGAAATCAAGTTCAATTGCTTTTTGGAATGAATACTCCATCAGCTTTTTTCCATACCCTTTGCGCTGATATTCAGGTAATACGCTTAATGGCCCAAACGTCAGTATATCCTTTTCGTTTCCTTTTTCATCCACAAGTTTTGTCCTTGTATATATTATATTTGCTATGATACGACCATCTATTTCCAATACAAAGTCCAGTTCGGGCACAAAATCTTTATGATTTCGCATAACGTGTACAAGGTAATGCTCGTCGCATCCCGGAATATAGATATTCCAAAAAGCCTTTCTTGTTAATTCTTCAACGGCTCTGTAGTCTTCTTGTCTTTCGTTTCTAATAACCACTTTCCAAATTACCTCCTCCATCAAACTATGATACCACAACAAAAATCCCCATCACAAAAGCGGCGGGGATTTTGGATTTAAAGCTTAAACCTTTTCAAAGTTTTCTTTAGTGACTCCGCATGTTGGGCAGACCCAATCATCAGGAATGTCGTCAAAAGCTGTTCCAGGAGCGATTCCTGAATCCGGGTCGCCCTCAATAGGGTCATAAACATAACCACAGATATTACATACATACTTATCCATATTATTCTCCTCCAATACTTTAATATATACTATAACTCCGTGCGCCGGACAAGTTCATTGCCCACCATTTGCGCCCTAAGCATATTAGTTGTTCCTGCTACTCCAACAGGCAGACCTGCTACAACCACAATGGGATCGCCGTCTTTAGCAAGCCCAGATTTCTTAGCCATAACATCAGCCACTTTAAAAACAGTTTCGGATTTATATAAATCCTGCTCTTCATCAGCCTTTATTTCCAATATTTCAGGGAAACAGCCCCAAATAAGATTTAACTGTCTCCAAACCGTTTCCTTAATAGAAATCCCAAGGATAGGACACTCAGGCCTGAATTTGGAGACGTTTCTGGCTGTAAAGCCCGAATTTGTTACGGTCACTATACATTTCGCGCCAAGCTCATAAGCGGTTGTACAAGTGGAATAGCTTATGGCGTTTGTAATACCAATTGGGTCATGCTCATGCACATGAAAATCATAACTCTGTCCCTTTTTAAAGGTATTTTTATAGTGTATTTTATCTGTTTCGGCTTTTACAGCGATTTTTGCCATCATTCTTACGCTGTCAACGGGATAACTTCCCTTAGCTGTTTCGCCCGAAAGCATAACGGCATCAGAACCGTCAAAAACCGCATTGGCAACGTCAGAAGCCTCTGCTCTTGTGGGGCGTGGGTTAGTGGTCATTGATTCAAGCATCTGTGTTGCGGTAATGACCGTCTTTCCCATTAAATTAGCCAGACTAATCATGTTTTTCTGAGCCACAGGAACTTCTTCTGGCGGTATTTCAATTCCCAAATCACCTCTGGCCACCATAAGTCCGTCTGATACCTTAATAATTTTTTCAACATTATCAAGACCTTCACGGTTCTCAATCTTAGAAATTATACGGATATGTGAGCCGCCGTTATCTTTTAAAACCTTTCTTATTTCCAGAACATCGTTTTCTGTCCTTATAAAAGAAGCTGCCACATAATCAAAGCCCATTTTAATGCCGAATTTTAAATCCTCTATATCCTTTTCAGTAAGGGTTGGAAGATGAACAACCGCCGAGGGCAGATTTATCCCCTTATTTGAACTTATTTTTCCACCGTTTAATACCTTACAAACAACGTCTCTATCGGTTATTTTCATTGCGTACAATTCAATGAGACCGTCGTCAATCATGATTCTTGCGCCAACATCAATATCCTTCATGAAATTATGATATGAGACTGACACCATGTCCTTTGTTCCCAGAACATCTTCGGTAGTAAGCGTGAAATCCTGTCCCGCCACAAGCTCTACACTTTCATTATTCTTCATTTTCCCTGTTCTAATTTCAGGGCCTTTAGTGTCCAAAATCAGAGGGATCGGGCGGTTCAGCTCTTTTCTGGCCTGTTTCAGATTATTGATTATAACGCTGTGGGACTCATAATCCCCATGTGAAAAATTAATTCTTGCAGCGTCCATTCCCGCTTCGATAAGTTCCTTCATTGTCTCAACATCTTGACTGGCGGGGCCAAGAGTTGCAACAATCTTGGTCATTCTCATAATAATCCCATCCTTTTTTATAAAGCAATGCAATTGCTTAAATTATAGACAAATATTATTTTTTTAATACAACCGACTTCGTACCTATTAAATTTTTCAACTCGTCTAATAATGAATCACTGACATTAGCCCAATAATCTCTATGGAGTTTTCTACGTAAGCCGCTAACTTCATCATAAATAACTATCGGCGTTTCCCCCGGTTTTTTTAATAAAACTTCTATAATATAGCTTTCCTTAACTCCAGAATCAGAAGGGATTTTAAGCCATAGAGTCCCGCTTTGACTTTGTATTTTAGCAGACGCTTCTTGATTCTTTTCAGGAAACTTTATAGAATCGCAAATAATTTTGGCGTCCTCATCTTCCCGGACGCTTGTCCGACCTGAGACAATTATGGCAGTGTCGTCATTTAGTCTCGAAGAGTATTTCTCATATATTTTCGGAAAAACAATGATTTCCATTCCGCCGTATAAGTCTTCAAGTGTTAAAAAAGCCATTGCCTGATTGGATTTCGTGTATTTTATAGATTTCCCCGTTATTATGCCGCCAACAGAAACCGGCTTTCCGTCTCTGATTCCGACGCTTTCCTCCTGCTCCATGTCAGGCTCAGGAGCTTTTAAGTCAAGACTGCTGCAATTAACGAAGGGCTCCATTGCCTTTTCATACTCAGACATGGGATGACCCGAAACATAGATACCCAAAACCTCTTTTTCGTTTTTCAAAAGCAAAGATATGTCAAATTCAGGGATATCGGGCAGTTCGTCTTTGAACGAATCATTATCATCACTTATTTCAAAAAGACTTAGCTGTCCTTCAATGTTTTTCTTTCTTGTCTGTCCAATTCCGTTTATAATGGCTGAATAAACCATGTTATATTGGCTTCGTTTTCCTCCGAATGAGTCAAACGCCCCGGATTTTATAAGACTTTCTATACAGCGTTTGTTTAAATCCTTTGATTCCATGCGGTTTATAAACTCTGTAATAGACACAAATGGGCCGTTTCTTTCCCTTTCCCTAATAATTGCCGCAATAGCTGGTCTGCCAACATTTTTCACTGCACTAAGTCCAAAGCGGATTTTTTTATCAAAAACGGAGAAATGCCCATAACTTTGATTTATATCGGGTGGTAGCACCTGAATCCCGATTTTGCGACATTCCATTATATACTCAGCTATTTTTGAGGCATAGTCCATGACAGAAGTCATAAGCGCCGCCATAAATTCATAGGGATAATATACCTTTAGCCACGCGGTCTGATAGCCAATAACGGCATAGGCGGCGGCATGAGATTTATTAAAAGCGTATTTAGCGAAATCCGTCATTTCATCGAAAATTTGCTCAGCGACTTCCTTTGGAATTCCGTTTTTGATACATCCCGGCACTTCGTCATTAAGTCCGTAAATAAAGTTCTGCCGCTCCTTTGCCATAACGTCAGCCTTTTTCTTACTCATGGCGCGTCTTACCAAATCACTTCTCGAAAGACTGTATCCAGCCAAATCCCGAACTATTTGCATTACCTGCTCTTGGTAAACAATACAGCCGTAAGTAGGTTTTAATATGGTCTCAAGTGATTCATGGGTATACTTTATCTCCCCCGCGTTATTTTTACCTTTTATATACTTTGGTATAAAGTCCATTGGCCCCGGTCTGTAAAGGGAAATACCGGCTGTCAGGTCTTCAATTGATTTCGGCTGTAACTCTTTCATGAAGGATTTCATCCCCGCGCTTTCAAGCTGAAAAACTCCCTCGGTTTTAGCGGCGGAAATCAGTTCAAATACTTTCGGGTCTTCCATATCAATACTGTCTATATCAATTTTTACATTATAGTTTCGCTCGGCTTCTAAAACAGCGTTTTGTATGACCGTGAGGGTTCTGAGCCCCAGAAAATCCATTTTTAAAAGTCCCAATTCTTCCAAGGTATTCATTGGGAATTGAGTAGTTATTACTCCGTCGTTCTGGTTGAGCGGGACATACTCAGAAACTTTTCCGTCTGTTATGACAACTCCCGCCGCATGGGTTGAGGCATGTCTCGGAAGCCCTTCAAGCCTTTTTGCCATATCAATTAAATATTTTATAGTGTCATCATTTTCATAAAGCTCTCTGAGTTCGTTGTTAATTGAAAGTGCCTGTTCAATATTCATGCCTATGGCAAATGGAATCATTTTAGCTATTTTATCAACTTCGTTATAGCCGATTGCCAAAGCTCGTCCGACGTCTCTTATAGAACCTCTAGCCGCCATTGTTCCGAAAGTTATAATTTGCGCCACATGCTCTTCGCCGTATTTCGCCACAACATAGTCAATAACCTCCTGCCGTCTCTCATAACAGAAGTCTATGTCGATATCCGGCATACTTATTCGCTCAGGGTTCAAGAAGCGCTCAAAAAGAAGGTCATATTTAATCGGGTCAATATTAGTGATTCCAAGGCAATAGGACACCAGACAACCTGCGGCAGAACCCCTCCCTGGCCCAACCATAATTCCGTGGTCTTTTGCATACTTTATAAAATCCCATGTTACAAGGAAATAATCCACAAAGCCCATGTCAGCAATAACGCCGATTTCATATTCAAGCCTTTTTTTAATATCCTCTGTAATCACATCATATCGTGTTTTAAGCCCTTCATTACACAAATTCCTGAGAAGAGTTTCAGAAGGAATATTAAAGTTATTTTTAAAGCTAGGCAGTTTATATTCGTGGAATCGGATTTCAACATTACATCTTTCGGCGATTTTGCAGGTGTTTTCCATAGCTTCCGGATAATTTGCAAAAACAGAAAGCATCTCCTCCGGCGATTTTAAATAAAACTGCCCGCCTTCATAAACCATTCTGTCCTCATCGTTGACAGTCTTATTGGTCTGTATACAAAGAAGAATATCGTGAGCCTTAACATCGTCAGCAAACGTATAGTGAATATCGTTTGTAGCAACAAGCGGGATATTCGTCTCTTCGCTTATTTTAGCTAGTTTTGCGTTTATAATTTTTTGTTGGGCGATACCGTGGTCTTGAAGCTCTAAAAAGAAATTCCCCTGCCCCATAATTTCGTTATACATAAGAGCTTCTTTCTTTGCCCGTTCATATGAAGAATTAAGCAAATTTTTCGCAACCGGCCCAGACATACAAGCAGAAAGGGCAATAAGCCCTTCATGATAGCGTCTTAGCGATTCTATGTCGATTCGGGGCTTGTAGTAAAAACCCTCAGTAAAGCCTATGGAAACAAGCTTAATAAGGTTATGATAGCCTGTCTCATTTTCGGCCAGAAGAACAAGGTGATAATAAAAATTTTCAGAAGAATTTTCTTTGTTCCTTCTATCTCCAGAAGCCACATAGACCTCGCATCCTAAAATGGGCTTTATTCCCTCTGCCTTGGCCGCTTTATAAAAATCAATTACGCCATACATAACGCCGTGGTCAGTTATGGCTATAGAATCCATGCCAAGTTCTTTCGTCTTCTTAACAAGCTCGTTTATTTTGCTTGAGCCGTCAAGAAGACTGTATTCAGTATGTACGTGTAAATGGGTAAAATTTATCATGATTATGACCCCAGGTTCTATTTCTATATTAATGTACTTGTGCTTTTTTAGTGCTGGTTTTGTAATCTTTTTCACAGGTCGGATATTCTTTTTGATTCCAACGATGCGTACCGTCATCTTTCATGGTTTTGTCAGAAATTAAAAAGTAGTCGTGTAGCAACATCCCGCCCGGCATAGGGTCGTCCCAAGTCGCATCGACATGATAATAATTATCATCTAACTTAATAATACTCCATGCGTGAGCGTCCCAAGTAGGCGTTGCGCCGACGTTAGCAATGCCGAATGCGTCGCCATAAACTAAAACACTCTCTATGCCAACTGTATGGCAAAGTAAATTATATGTTACGGCATATCCGAAACAAACCGCTTTGCCGTCAAGTAGCAGCGTATATGCCGACGAACCATACTCACTGGCCTCAACGGCCTCTAAATCATAATCGGCATTATTAACAATCCAGTTGTGAATCGCCAATGCTTTTTCATAGTCGGACATGTCTGGCTTAATAATTCGAGATAAAACAGATTCAACTTTATTGGCTATAGGAAGATAATATTCATTAGGACTTAATTCATATCTTTCATCACTTAATTCATGTCCTTCAGTAATTGCTTGATATGCTCCAGTTATTTTGACCCACCCATCAATAGCAGAAATTTTCTCTTCTTCTGAAAGAGGGGAGGGTGAATATTTCTCAAATAACCCCACAAGCACATCAGCAAACTCTTTAGTGTATTTAACCTCGAACTGGTATTTGTCTATCACTTGAGAAAGTGTCTCCTCGCTAAAAGAAGTCCACACTTCAATTACGTGAAGACTATCTAAAATTCTATACGAAATATAGAATCGTTCTAATGCTGACGTATCTAAGCTTTTAAGCAGTGAAGCATCAACGATAAAATTATTACTTAGCACGACCGATTTTGGCGAAAGTCCACTAAGTGAGGTAATATCTTTAATTTTATTTTCTCTCAAATAGATATCCTTCAAAGCTTTGAGCTCCGATAGCACTGATATGTCCTCTATTTCGTTACTATTAAGATATATGTGTGTGAGTTTAGTCAAAGCTTTTAGCGGTGAGATATCGCTGATGTTTTGTTTGTTCAAGCTCAAATACTCCAGATTCTCAAAATATTCAATCCCATCAATACTGCTTACCTTAGATTCGGGTGGTATGTACACTGCAAATTCTTTAATATTTTTGACATCGCTTTTATAAATGCTTCCTTCTTTTTTAGAAATAAGCTCTCTTACAGCTTTTTCAAACACCGCATCAGAAAAATTAATTTTAATATCCGGCGTGATCTTAATAGTAGAGGTTTCTCCGTCCCAACCAACATCCGCCTTAAATGCCTCAGACACGGCGCGAAGTGGCACTAGAGTACGTCCGTCTAATAGCTTTGGAGCAACGTCTAGAGAATATGTAACGCCATTTTTTTGCATCGTGGTACTGCCGATTTTCATAACGATTGTAATTTCATCTTTATCGGCTGTTATGGTGCTTGTTTTCTCATCCCAGTTAACTGTTGCGCCGAGTCCTTGGAAAATAGCTCGAAGTGGCACCAGCGTCCGTCCATCTTCAACAACAGGAGAAACGTCAAATTGCACCAATTGATTATCAATGAATACTTTGATTTCTTCGCTTGCGGCAACAGTATATGAACTAACTAAAAATATCGTTGTTAAAAGAAATGCAAACATTATATACTTTTTCAACATTTTTTTCAAATTTAACCCCTCCGAAATCAATCGTTAATTTATAATTGTTCTTGTACTTTCATCACAATCAATGTCGAGGCACAAGGCTCGACCGCGTATCTTTAACTTCACCCATAACAACCTGCCCTCGATGTTTATCCTTCGCTCGGTATAGAGCCTTGTCTGCCTCAAGCATGGCAGTGTCAAGACTTTGACCTGGGGGAATCTGAACAGCTCCAAAACTGGCTGTAATAGGAATATTAATACCTTCATATACAATTTCACATTCTCTGATTACATTACAGAGACGGGTTGCAAAAGATATAAATCCTTCCATATTGTCGCATGGGGTAAAAATAACAAATTCTTCGCCCCCATAACGGGCAAAAACGTCATATGAACGCAACTGGCTCTTGACCGCGTTTGCACTGCAACTTAATACATAATCTCCTGCTGCGTGTCCGTATGTGTCATTAACTTTTTTGAAATCGTCAAGGTCGTAGATGATGAGCCCAAGGTAAATATTTTGTCTCTTTGCCTTTACAAGCTCACTGTTGGCTATGTTAATAAAATGTCTCCTGTTGAAAATGTTTGTGAGTGGGTCTATTGTGGCGTATTGTTCCAATTGCTTCATAAGCTGAGTCAGATCTGTTATATCACGGATAACTATAGACCAGCCGAAAAGTTTACCTTTTCTTGAGTTGATTTTGCTAATATTAGCTCGGTATGTAGATATTGCTCCACTTTCTTCGTTACGGCGGTTAAAAGTAACCTGCCCAGCTTCATTGCATTTGAGAAGTTCTGGCGGCCATCCCTCTGCCTGTGAAACTGGCTCCATGCCGAGAAATTTCCCCAGAGAAGGGAACAGCATTTTCGCGCTTTTATTGCAAAATAGGAAACACCAATCGCTTTCAAGAACTATTACCGAGTCATCCATGCTTTCGATGGCCATGTTAGATGAGATGGACACGATATCCAATAATTTGTACTTCATAACGTCTATTAAGACGATTCCCACACCAATCGTAATGGCGAAAGGAGTTGGATCAACTCCTGAAGGAATTACTCCTGATAAATTCAGAATATTGCCGGAAAAACCAAGAAATGAGCCAAATATATAATATATCATCTGGTTCTGGAGCTTTTTCCCGCCTGTGACAAAGCGTTGGAGCAGAACTCCGTATGTAATAAATAAAAATGTAATGCTAACAATCTGTTGTATAATATAAATAGGACCCTTACCAAGAGAAAGGTAGTAGGATGTACCATTGTACACCATTTCAACTGAGCTGTAATAAAGATGGTGGTAATTGTTAGTAAATACGCAACCGAATATTATAGCACCATAAAATAAAATCCCCGAAATCATCCAAGTTTTTAGATATCGTTCTTTAAAAAGACTCAGCGTTGTAATGAAAAAAAATGGCGCAATAACCGGAATCCCGGCATTTTCCACTATAAGTGCAGTCATAGCCGACTCAGGTGTTGTGCTTAATATTTCCAACAGATAACCGAGACTATAAATAAAAATACATGCCGTAAAAGTTGTAAAATATATAGAACGTTTGCTATCCTTCCTTGTGGTTGCAAAAATGACAAATATAATGTCAAGAACAAATGAAATCATTAGAAAGAAGACGAGAACGGTCTGCATAATACCTCCGGATAAAGTAATCTCCGCATAGTAAATACTACAATTTTAATCTATCCTGTATATCCAACTGTATACACCAATATGACATAACAAAATATTATCACATATCAGTAACAAATACAATTAATATCTTTACCTTGAAACCGACAAACTTCCGTATCAAACATGAACTCAGCAATTAAAATTAAATGGCGCAAGGGGGTCTGTAACCATGACGAAAAGAATTCCGGTCTTAATTGATACTTTGGCTTCATCTTTTGTCATAACATTGCTGACCCCCCTGCCCTTCCCAACATACAAAACTGCATCGTTGAGTTCGTATTCAAGGTTATTTGTAGTAACTCCATAACAATCCTGAAGCGGCAAAAGAGAAACGGTTGCACCTTTAAATTCAAACAAATGCAAACATGAGTTCGTTATCATGATTTTGTTATATCCGTCAATAATTTCAGCATATTCTCCCCTATCTAAAAACTCTTTCAGCATCAAAATGTTAGACAGAGTGTGATCCATACGGCTACCCGTGGCTCCAATAATCAAAAAATTCTGAAAACCTAGTTTACGCCCGTGTTCAACCGCTATTTCCGTATCTGTTAAATCTTTTTTTGTAGGATATTGGATCGTTTTCACATCTAAAGGGATTGCTCCAACGGAATCAAAATCACCCACAACATAATCCACTTTGATGCCCATATTTTTCGCGTGAATATAGCCGCTGTCGGCGCAAATAATCACGTCTTCTTCTTTTATATGTTTTTTTACCCGGCAATAGTCCGAAATTGAACCGCCGCTGATAATAACAGCCCGCATATTTCGCTCCTTATACTGTGTAAATTACTATACAAGCAGGAGTAATTATAACACATAATCTGGACAGTAAAAAGCAGTTTATTTAAGCCTTTTTTCAACTACGTCCCAGTTAATGAATTCAATGAATTTTTCAATATACTCCGCCTTATTTGTGCCATAATCAATGAAATAGGCGTGTTCATACATATCCATTACTATAATTGGATATGCCATAGATATTTGCCCCTTATTATGAGCATCCAACAGGATATTTCTAAAAGATTTTGTTCGAGCATCATATACCAATAAGCACCAGCCTCTTGCTGATGTGCAGCAGGCTATAAAATCTTTTTTAAAATTTTCATAACCTCCGAAACCGTTTTCCATCATAGCCGTAGTCAAAGGGCCCTGAGCTGTTTTCTTATTCCCCATATTATTAAAATAGAGTTCGTGGAGAATCACGCCGTCAATAGCAAATGTTTCTGCCACTTTCAAACCGCGATATTCGCTGTATATGGCATTCGCTCCCTTATCAAGCTCCTTATTTTCCAAATCCCTTGTGATTTCGTTAGTTTTATTAACATAACCTTTATACAGAATAAGGTGTTGGTTATACTGTCTTTCTGAAACTACCGGTGTGTCGTAAACAAAGTCCTTAGCTTTTATATCCATAACTACCTCCAAAACAATTTTACAGTATTATATGGCTATAAATTAGTTAGGAATTTTGTACTAAAAAATAATTTAACAACTTAGGTTGATACCGCATATCATACAAAAATATTATTATCAATCCTGGGGAGGAAGCAAAAGTGTCAGCGTTAGGTGCAATTTCTGAGGTTTATAAGAAAGCAGAACGACTGGAATTTAACGATTTTTCCAAAATTGTATTAATGAGCGACTGCCACAGAAGCGACGGCGGCAGGGCGGATAATTTCATAAATAATCAAAACATTGTTACTTTTGCTTTAGAACATTATTTAGATGGAAATTTCACATATATAGAGATAGGAGACGGAGACGAGCTTTGGGAAAATAAAAGATTTGACGTTATTACTTCCGCTAACAAAAGAACCTTTAAAATCCTCGCAAAATTTTATAAAAAAGGACGTCTCCATCTTATTTATGGGAATCACGACATAGTTAAAAGGGACAAAAAGTGGGTTTATGATAACATGACAGAATATGAGGGATATTGGGGTTCAAAGCCGGAAGCTCTTTTTCCCGGAATAACCGTTCATGAGGGAATTATTTTAACCCATAAAGTCACAGGCAGTGAAATCTTTCTTATTCACGGACATCAGGCAGACTTTTTAAATTCTAAATTATGTAAGCTCAGCAGAATCCTTGTGAGATACCTATGGAGGAGTTTAGAATTAATTGGCATAGAAGATCCTTTCAGCCCTGTTAATAATCCCGCAAAGAAAGACATAGTTGAAAAAACTTTATCTAAATGGACAAAAAGAGAGAAAAAAATCATGGTTGCCGGACACACTCATAGACCTGTTTTCCCAAAATCGGATGAACCCCTTTATTTTAATGACGGGTGTTGCGTTAATCCTCACTATATAACTGCCATAGAAATATCTGGCGGTAAAATATCATTGGTCAAATGGGGCTTTGAAGCTAATAAATATGGGTTTATACGGATAAGGAAAGATATTCTTAAAGAAGCAGAAATAGCTGACTTGATAAGTTAATTCAAAAGCGTGTCCGATCAGAAGAACGGACACGCTTTTATTTACTACTCTAGTATTAATTTTTCAACAAACTTTTCTTCCACGAATGTTTTTGAATTATGGAGAAAAGGAGCACTTTCAAAATTTCCTAATGATTTGTTATAACTATACATTGTTAAATCTATAGTTATAACAAATGATACGGGACCTTTCTGTATTAAAACGCTTCTTGTGGGAGCGTCCCAAGTAACATTATATCCTAATTGAGATGTAACATCAGTAAGCCTTACAAATTTCTTGCCTTCTTTTTCAAGAACCTGTTCGCCTGATAATTTTTCTATAATTGCTGCGGCTTTAACAGCGTTACTCTCTGATGTAGCTTCGTTGTTTTCTTCCTTTGGAGTTTCTTCCGGCATTTCCTCAGCTCTATTAATTACGATTATTTTTTCAGGAGGGGTTTGCGGCGGAATACTGCGGGTTTCAATTGAATAAAAAACCACAAGTGTTTTATCGTTAATTTCAGATTTATTAACTGCTTTTCCCTGAAGGTCTAATATTATAGTTTCCTCAGACACGTTCAATTTCAAATTCCCGTCTGAACTAAACTCGTCTTTAAAAATATCCACCTTAACGTTGCATTTGTCACTGTCAAGCAAAACAATGATTTCAGGGTTAATCTGCGGAGGTTCACTCATCATAGCAGGAGTGTTGACTCCATATGCCACTAAAACTTTCTGTCCTGTTTTTAATTGGTTTTCAGGAATCCTGTCTTTAGAAGAAGTTGACATTAAAATAGTGTTATCAAAAACATTATAGACTATTGTATTATTTTCTTCATTCTGTACAGTTATTTTGCGGTGATCTTCCAATTTTGTAATATCCTTTATTTCCCCCACAAAATTAATATATTGCTTTTCTGCAACGTCTTCATTATTCTGTACTGGAGCTATTTCAGTTCCCATATTTTCTGTAGCAAAGGCTGTTACCGAAAAAGCCAACGCAAATGTCAAAGCAATAATATACTTAAATATAATTTTTTTCATATTACAATCCTCATTAAAAACGTTTAAAAAACCTCCC